>CBDTVN010000124.1:0-8266 GCA_965364195.1 uncultured Sulfitobacter sp.
CCAAGGCAGTCAGTTCACCAGCGACTATTGGATCGATGTACTGAGCGACGCGAAGATCAAGATCAGTATGGATGGCAAGGGGCGCTGGATCAACAATCGCATGATCGAGCGGCTTTGGCGGTCATTGAAGTGCGAATGCGTGTACCTGCATGCCTTCGAGACAGTGTCAGAAGCCAAGGAGGGTATCCGGAAATGGATGACCAAATATAACACCGAGAGGCCCCAATCTACCCACGGTATCTTGACCCCCAACGAGGCCTATGCCAGCAAAACAGAACCCATGAAATTAGCAGCCTGACATGGAACCTTGATCTACTTTAACAAGGCTGCAAAGTGATCGAAAAACTAGAACCACCTCTGATCGCACCATCAAACCGAGCTCCGTGTGTAGTTGTATGAACCCCAAATTAAATTTGTGGAATTTCATTTATGCTCAATTTATACTGCGACGTTTGCGAATACACCTCCTGCGGGGCCAGCACTGTCGAGGGGAAACTGTCGTTGTTGGCAGCGTCTGGCCATGATTGAGGTTCCAGTGCGATACCGGCAAATTTCTTGTAGGGCTGTAGGTCGGTCGCGTGCGCCGCGCCTCTGATCCCCTGCCCGGTATATATTTGTAGTCCCGGTTCTGTAGTCAGGATATCCATCCTAACAATTCCATCAGGCGCGATCAGGCAGGCCGCGTGATTGAGAGGCCCGCGCACATCAGCGAGACACATATTGTGGTCATAGCCCTGCACGGTCTCAAGGCGCCTCCCGCTTTGAAAATCAAATCTCGACTGACGGACATTGCGTATTTCACCTGTGGGAACCCCATGCGCATCTACCACCAGATATCGGTCAGCAAACACCTGCAGGCGATGGCCCTTGATAGTATCGCGCGCGCCAAGATTAAAATAGCTGTGGTGGGCAAAGTTGCACAGCGTTAGTGCGTCTGCTTGTGCTGTAATTTCGACTGATAGTATTTGCTCTGGCAGAATGGAAAAACACACTTCGACGGTCATTGTGCCCGGATAGCCCATATGGCCGTCTGGCAGGCAGTCTTGCAAGATTACCTGCGATTGTGTGTGCTCGGTGACGTACCATAAGCGACAGCCTGTTCCATCTGATCCACCATGCAAATGGTGTCCGCCTGCGCCATTTTGGTCCAGTTGGTATTGCGTACCTCCTATCGACACCGCGCCCTGTCCTATCCTGTTTGCCACCCGCCCGATCGTTGCACCAAAATAGTTTGGATCGCTCAGATAGTGATCAATGTGTGGGTATCCAAGAACGAGATTACGATCATGCCCTGCAAGGTGCAGGCTTTGCAAAATGGCACCATAACTCAGAATAGAGGCTGTGAGGCCGTCCCTTTGGATGGTGATTTCGGCGACGTCCCGACCTGCTTGGTTTTGGCCCACCACTTGTATCATAGTCGGGTCCGCAGCACCCCTGCGGGCGGCACACTCACCCCGTGGCAATTGATCTCGTTCACGGTGTAGTTGAACCAGAACCGCTCTTGGCCCGTGTCACGAATGCGCAGCCCGTCGGGCAGCGCTAGCGTTAAGATGTCCGCTCTCTCGCATGCGTCCAAAAGTACATTATTGAGTGCGACCGCATCGAGCCAACCACCAAGATAGGTCTGATGCCCGTTGCGCATGATAACCGGATCACCGGTCACGGTTTGGGCCACCACCTCCGCAGTGCCTTCCAGCACCTCACGGTAGGAAATTACTGCGCCACCTTGTGCAAGGAGAACCGGCATATCAGACCGCATGCTCTCCACTTCCGCAACGGTCACGTCGAGATCGGAAATATCAGGCGGCAATGGAACGGGAATGGCCATCTCGGCGTCACGCGCACCCGATCTGGGGCCGTAAATGACTTCGCTTCCACTCTTGAACAACGCCAATTTAAGGTCATCGGGCATAAACATCAGCCCCGGCACCATAATCAAGGGATAGCCTGAAAAGGCACGTGTTGAAGCAGGTAAAATGTCAACCGAGAGGCCGAGACTGCGCAGCCCGCGATAGATATCAAGGACCAGCCCGAAGTAGCTGAGGTCTGCACCGTGGGGCTGTGTGGTCCATGCGAAATCTGCGTCATAATCAAACATGATTGCAACGGGGGCCTGCCATGGCAAAACGTCTGGCGCATCTGCCAATTCCTGCACCACCTGGTGCAATTCGGTCATCACCCCTGCATCAACGCTGTCGGGACGCAGTAGGCCTGCGTGCAGCTGCTCTTGTGCAAACGGGGCCTGCCGCCAACGAAAATAGCAAACTGCTTCTGCGCCGTGGGCAAATGCTTCCCATGACCACAACCGCACCATGCCCTTCAGGGGCACGGGGTTGTGCGGTGCCCAGTTCACCGGACCAGGCTGCTGCTCCATCACCCACCAACGCCCGCGCCCTACAGCACGGTAGAGATCATGGTGAAGCGCCTGAAAGTCAGGATCACCCTGACGGGCAAACATGCGCTGTCGGTCTGCATCCGCGCCCACACGGTCTTCGAGAAACCCGAGGGGGTAGCTGTCCCATGTTGCAAAATCCAAATCTGCACCAACGGCGAAATGGTCAAAATCCGTGATCCGCCCCATGTAGTTATGCGATACCGGTGCCACACTATGCGCTTTGATCAGGTCCACTTGGGCGCGGTTGAAAGTAACAACCTGATCAGAGCTGAACCTGCGAAACGCGAGGCTATGTGCAGGGTTTGGCTCTGTCACGGTGAGGTTGGGCAGGTCGATATCCTCAAAACTGGCGTATTCCATCGACCAGAATGTGTTGCCCCATGCCGTGTTCAATGCACCAATGGTGCCATACTGCTTTTCCAGCCATGTGCGAAACGCGTCGCAAGCGGCCGTGCTGTAGGAAATCGTTGTATCATGACATCCGTATTCATTGTCTGTCTGCCACGCCGCGATGTGCGGGTTTGCGCCATACCGCGCGGCCATGAGGCCCACAATCCGTGCGCAATCGTCCCGATACCCTGCGTGGCTAAAACAGTAATGGCGCCGCGAGCCAAATTTGCGCGCATGCCCCTGCACGTCGATCGCTAGCATATCGGGATGGCGGTACAGCATCCACCGCGGGGGCGTCGCGGTGGGTGTTCCGAGGACCACTTTCAGCCCTGCTTCCCCCAGCGTCTCAATCGCCTGATCTAACCAGTCCCAATGGTATTCGTTTGGGTTTGGCTCTAGTTTGCTCCACGAAAACTCGCCAATTCGTACCCACGTCAGGCCAGCTTCAACCATGCGGCGCGCGTCATCCGCCCACATCTCGACGGGCCACTGTTCAGGGTAATAGCAGGTTCCAAGCGTCCGTTTCATCAAGCCTCACAAAATAATGCGGTGTTCCAACTGACCGCACACATCGGTCTCTATCTGGAATGTCATACCAACCTGTGCCCCTGTCTGGCCTTGGGCCGCTGTGGTGACAAACAGCGTTTTCATATCATCCCCGCCAAATGCGGGACAGCTCGCTTGAGGCGCTGAAACAGAATACTCATCGATAAACGCACCATCTGCCGAATATCGTGCCACACGTCCCGCCCCCCATTGAGCGTTCCACAGGCATCCCTGCGCATCAACAACGGATCCATCAGGGTTCAGCTTGGCGTCGCGCAGGTCGATAAATACTTCTGCCGCGCCTGCAGGCCAGCCATCATCCGGTGCAAGTGGGATCTTCATGATCTGGCGGCTTAGTGTGTCAGTGAAGTAAGCAACGCTGCCGTCCGGAGAAAATGCAATCGAGTTGGAGATGCTAATCCCGTCCACCACCTTGCGCAGCTTACCTTTGTAAAACCGGTAGATACTGCCCATGCCTTTTTCGGCATTCAAACCCATTGTGCCGATCCAAAACCCCCCCCAAGGGTCGGCGCGCCCATCATTCGAGCGGGTTAGCGGCTGATCGGATTCCATTTCGATAACGAGCGCCCGTGCGCCTGTGGCGATGTCAAACCGCCACAGACCTGTCGCAGATGCTATGAGCAGCGTGTCGTGGTCTATCCATCCTGCCGCCGATACATGCTCGTCAAACGACCATTCGATCTGTTTTGTGCCGTCTTGGGACAGCATTTTGCACCCTATGATATCAAACCAGAACAGCTGCTTGCGCAGCGGGTGCCACAATGGTCCCTCGCCCAACGTGCAGATACGATTGTCAAATACCTGTGCGGTCATTGGCTTTTTGCGGCGTCATAAGCTGCGACAATTTCGCGGGCGCGAACCCGCACATCCTCAACACTGTAACCGGGTTTATAGAGGCCCGATGCCATACCAAAACCAACCGCGCCCGCCGCAATCCAATCAGTGAAATTAGCGGGCCCTGCTCCACCCACCGCATAAATCTGAGTACCCTTAGGCAGCACAGCATTGATCGCTTTCAACCCCTCAACCCCCAGCAGGAAAGACGGGAAGATCTTCAAACCATCAGCCCCTGCTTTGAGCGCAGCAAAGCACTCTGTGGGGGTCATCACACCGGGGTACGATAGCATGCCTGCCGCTTTGGTTGCTGCAATCACCTCGATATCGGCGTTGGGCGATACAATCATTTGCCCGCCGACAGCCTTTACAGCTGTCACGTCTTCAACGCTCAGAACAGTCCCTGCCCCGATCACAACGCCAGCCTCACAAACGCGCGCCATCTGTGCGATAGACTCCAGTGGGTCAGGTGAGTTCATCGGCACTTCGATGCGTGTAATACCTTCCTCGACCAACATCAGAGCCATATTGGCGGCCTCATGCGGCATTATCCCTCTCAGGATGGCAATGATACTACGGCTCATTCAGATGCCCCTTCTTTCGAATTATATGCGGCACACAGGCCTGCAAGGGTCAGGTTTTTTACGTCCATCACCACTGCTGGCACTCCTTGGGCGTCCAGCCCTTTACGGTACAATTCGGCTAAAGACCCCGCGCCGAGGATGGCCACGTTCCGGCCCAGCCAATAGGGTTTTGATCCTGCCAATTCGAGACCGATCAACAAACCGGACAGCCGCGCACGCGCCGTTTGTGCAGGCAACTCCCCCACTAAACCACCCGCGCGTAAGCTAAACAAATTTGCGGCCACCGACTGCGGACGCGCCATGGCGTCTGACAGCGCGGTCAGAAATGCTGCATCATCCCAATCATCACTGGCAACACTGTGGCGCAGGACGGACATCCCTGCGAGCAGTGCAAACAACTCACCCGTCATAAAGGTTTGAAAACTGACGATTTCGCCCGCGCTGATATGCACCCATTTTGTGTGGGTTCCGGGCAAGCACAAAATGCCATCAAAGTCGGGATACTCCTGCAGCACACCTGCAATCTGCGTTTCCTCGCCGCGCATGACATCAGGTGGACTGATTTGCTTGATACCCGGCAGAATGCGGATGGATATGCGCGGGTCATGCGCCTTCGCGCTTACGCCAACATTACTGTTTGGTGGTGGACATGGCACCGCCACATACGGCGCCTCACGCCAGCCCTCGCGCGCACCGACCATGCCTGAACAAACCACAGGCATCCTGCGCGTGGACGTCAAATATGGTTCTATCAATTCCAACAGCGCAGGCTCGAACGCGTCAGACGCAAGGCCCCCCATTCCATTCGCTGAGGTTGCTTCTGCTATTGGCCTATCATCAGCATCCATCATCCAGACCCGCAGATTGGATGTGCCCCAATCTACTGCAATCCAAGCGGGCATAATCTGTGCGTCGCTCATATCTACCCCGTCACCACAACGCCGCCATCGACGGCCATTAGCTGGCCCGTCATCATGCGGCTGGTGTTTGAAGACAAGAACAGCACCGCATCCACGATGTCTTGCGGTCCTAGAGTGTCCTTGAGGCATTGTCTTTCAAGATGTGCTGCAATGGCGTCAGGCGTAACCCATTTCTCTTTTTGTTTATCTGTCAGCACCCAACCAGGCGCCAGCGCGTTAAACCGGATTTTATCCGGCCCGAATTCACGCGCAAGCGAACGCGTCATACCGTTGATGCCAGCATTCGCGGTGGTGTAGGACGGATAGCCCGAGTTCCCCATTATGTAGGAGATTGACGACATGTTCACGACCGCCCCGCCTCCGTTGCTGCGCATTCCCGCCACCACAGCCTGACAGGCAAAAAAGTAGGACTTGAGATTAATAGCTTGCGACTTGTCCCAGAATTCCTCTGTGACCTCCTCGGCTGTGTGGCGCACATCGTTGGCGGCGTTGTTGATCAAAACTGTGATCGGCCCCTGATGACCCGCCGTCGCAGCAAGACATGCCTTGAGCGTTGGAATATCCGAGATGTCGCAGGTCTGGAAATGCGGCCGCCGCCCGTGCTTTACTTCCATCTCATTGCAGAACGCTGATGCATCGCTGCGCTGTACGAAGCTGACATTTGCCCCCTGCGCCATAAACCCGTCCGTGAGATATGCGCCGATGCCAGAGCCACCGCCAGTTATGAAAATCGACTGCCCTTGCAGATCATGAAACGTTGCAAACTGTGTCATCAATGGCTCTCCCGTGTCACAAGCCGCGTGTCATTACCCACCAGGAAATCAAGGTCTGCGCCCTTGTCCGCCTGCAAAACCGTATCGACATACATCTTGGCGTAGCCGCGCGTGTAGTGCGGTGCGTCCGGCACCCACTCGGCGCGCCGATGCGCCAGCACCTCGTCGGACACTAACAACTCCAGCGCCCCTTCGCGTGCCGACAGCCGAATGCGGTCCCCCGTTTGAACAAGCGCCAGCGTGCCGCCCGCCTGCGCCTCGGGACTAACATGCAGGACAACGGTGCCGTAAGCCGTGCCGGACATACGCGCATCGGACACGCGCACCATGTCGCGCACCCCCTCTTTGACCAGACGCGCGGGGATCGGCATATTGCCCACCTCCGGCATGCCCGGATACCCCTTGGGACCACAGCCTTTGAGCACCAGAATGGTATCCGCTGTCACGGGCAAATCCTCGCGGTCAATGTTGGCTTTCATATCCTCGATATTCTCGAACACATAGGCTTCACCCTCATGCTCGATCAGGCGGTCGGTGGCGGCAGACGGCTTTAGGATCGCGCCATTCTCCGCCAAATTGCCGCGCAGCACCCGCAGACCCGCCGCAGGTTTCAGCGGGTTGTCCAACGTGCGAATGACGTCTTGGTTATAACACGCTGCCCCCTCGTAATAGGCCGATATATCACCGCCCATCACAGTCTTGGCAGGGCGCAATTTGTCTTTCAACTCTGAGAGTACAACTGGCATCCCCCCCGCATAACAAAAATCTTCCATGAGGTATTTGCCCGACGGCATGCAATTGACCAATAGCGGAATATCCGACCCCAGCTCGAAATCATCAAGGGTCAGATCAATGCCCACGCGCCCCGCAATCGCCAGTAGATGCACAACGGCGTTCGTTGATCCGCCCACGGCAGCATTGGCCAGAATGGCATTTTCCAGCGCGGCGCGTGTGATGATGTCCGAGGGTTTTAGATCTTCCTCAACCATCTCGACGATACGCTTGCCCGTCAAATGGGCCAGCGCCATGCGCCGCGCATCAACCGCAGGGAGTGCTGCATTCGTCGGCAACGACAGGCCCATCGCCTCAACAAGGCTCGCCATGGTCGACGCGGTGCCCATAGTCATGCACACCCCCTTGGAGCGGCTCATGCCCGCCTCGGCATTCATGAAATCATGTAACGTCATCTCCCCTGCGCGAACCGCCTCCGAGAACTTCCACACGTCCGTGCCAGAGCCGATGTCCTGCCCCTTGAACTTGCCGTTCAGCATCGGACCCGAGCTCACCACAATTGACGGCAGATCGACGCTTGCAGCGCCCATAAGCTGGCCCGGGGTTGTTTTGTCACAGCCGCCCAACAGCACAACACCGTCGATACCGTAAGCGCGGATGCTCTCCTCCACATCCATCGCCAACAGGTTGCGAAAAAGCATGGCGGTGGGCTTCATCTGGGTCTCGCCTAAGCTCATCACCGGAAATTCAACCGGAAAACCGCCCGCTTCCCAGACGCCGCGCTTTACCCCCTCGGCCAGATCGCGGAGGCCGGAGTTGCACGGCGTAAGCTCGGACCATGTATTGCAGATGCCAATGATCGGGCGGCCATCGAATGCGTGGTCGGGAAAGCCTTGGTTTTTCATCCAACTGCGGTGAATAAAACCATCCTTATCCTGCTTGCCGTACCATGCCTGACTGCGTCTCTTCTTGGTCATATCCGTATTCCTTCAACGACCCACATCCGTTCAGGGAACGACCATGGGAGGGTAATGCCGTGATGCATCAGGTAGGTGCCTGACAGCGTGAGGT
>CBDTVN010000125.1:0-8227 GCA_965364195.1 uncultured Sulfitobacter sp.
ATACGACAGGGTTCCAAATCAACTTGCGCGCAGCGGCTTAATGCGCTGATTGCAGCCTTGCCCCTTCCCCGCATTTGCCCCTATCTGAGCGTATGAACACCTCCCCCCAAATTACCCCGCTCAGCTGGCTTATGGTCGCAGTTCTCGGCCTGACATGGGGCGGCACCTTCATGGTGACCGAAGTTGCCCTTGCAGGCGGCATGCCCCCCTTCTGGCTGGCGGCGTCCCGCGTCACTATTGCGGCGGTGCTGATGACGGCTATCTGGGCGTTCATGGGTTTTCCGCTCTTTTCGGAGAAAGTGAACGGAGCGGCGCGCCGTGACCTTGTGATCATCGGCGGACTAAGCTCTGCCATTCCCTTTTCCCTGCTCGCATGGGGCCAGCAGTACGTGACCTCCGGCTTTGCCGGTGTCTCTATGGCTGCAGTCGCCCTAATCATACTGCCCCTCGCGCACTTCACAGTTCCGGGTGAGCAGATGACACCGCGCAAGACCGTTGGTTTTCTCATCGGCTTTGTCGGTGTGGTGATCCTGATCGGCGGACAGGCCTTCGTATCCACGGGGGCTGCCTTCGAGACACCGGGACGTGTCGCCTGCGTCCTCGCGGCCAGCTGCTATGCCATCGGCTCCATCATGCTGCGCCGCTTGCCTGCTGCTCATCCGATCGGCCTCGCCACCGTTTTGCTGATCATCGGAGCCGGCATGACCGTCCCCGTCGCTTGGGCTGTTGAGGGACCGCCACCGCTCCCCTCCCCCCAGCTTCTTGCCGTGCTGGCCTTCTTGGGCCTCATCCCCACCGCTGGCGCCAACTTCCTGCGTGTGCTGGTCGTGCGCAGCGCGGGTCCCGTCTTTATGTCGTTGGTCAACTATCAGGTGCCGGTCTGGTCGGTGGTTCTTGGTGGCCTGATATTAGGCGAAGCTTTACCAAAATCACTTCTGCTGGCCATGTCCCTCATCCTGCTCGGTGTGGGGCTCAGCCAATATGGCGCGCTGCGACGTCTCTTCAAACGCTAAGGTTTCGTCCCGAAGGGTAGCACAGCGACACGTGCGCGCGAAAATCTGGAATGCAGGCAAAGCCTGCTCCGTCAGATCACGTTCTAACAGCGTCCTGAACTGCAGATACCACCGATTGAACGGCCCGGGCCATCAAACCTGCATCTTCATGCTCGGCCATCACCCGCACCAACGGTTCCGTTCCTGATTTGCGGATCAGAAGACGCCCCCCCCCCGACAAATCGCTCTCGGCTTGTTGAATGGCTGCTTGCACCTGCACATCTTCCAGCGGGACCTGACCTGTCTCAAACCGGACGTTCTCCAAGAGTTGCGGCACTGCTTCAAACTGGTGCATCAATTCGGACGCGGGTCTTTCTGCGCGGATCATCTCTGCCAGAAACTGCAATCCCGCCATGAGACCGTCCCCCGTAGTGCCATAGTCGGTCATCACGATATGTCCCGACTGCTCCCCCCCGAGGTTAAAGCCCCCTTCACGCATCCGCTCCACCACATAGCGGTCACCGACATTTGTCCGCTCCAGCGCTACACCACGATCGTTGAGAAAATGCTCAAGCCCGAGATTGCTCATCACAGTGGCTACGAGGGCGTTGCCCTTCAGCCGGTCGTCCGCTTTCCAGCGCGCCGCCATGAGCGCCATGAACTGGTCCCCGTCGCCTACACTCCCATGCTCATCCAGAAGGATCACACGGTCCGCATCACCGTCCAGACAGATGCCCACATCAGCACCATGCGCGACAACTGTTTCTGCCGCCGTTGCAGGTTGGGTCGAGCCGCAGTTCTCATTGATGTTGTGCCCGTTAGGCGACACACCCAACGGAATCACCGTCGCCCCCAATTCCCACAACGCCATCGGGGCCACATGATGCGCAGCACCGTTCGCGCAATCGATCACAACTTTCAAACCGTCCAGACGCATCTGGCGCGGAAAACTCGACTTTACCCGCTCGATATAGCGAAAGCGGCTGTCGTCGATGCGTTTGGCGCGGCCAATCTCGGGTGCAGACGCTGGCTCAACGCCCGCAGCAACCAGCGCCTCGATCTCCGCTTCTACCTGATCGGACAGTTTGAAGCCGTCTGGACCGAAAAATTTGATCCCGTTGTCCTGAGCAGGATTGTGACTGGCCGAAATCATCACGCCCAAATCTGCCCGCATAGAGCGCGTGAGCAGCCCAACGGCAGGAGTAGGCACAGGACCTAGCAACAGCACATTCATTCCCGTAGAGGTCAAACCCGCGGTCAGAGCATTCTCAAACATGTAGCCCGACAGACGCGTGTCCTTGCCGATCACCACACGATGCGCAGATGACATACCTTCGCGGCGGAAATATCGTCCCACTGCCGCGCCGATGCGCAGTGCCATTTCGGCCGTCATCGGATGGACGTTCGCTCTACCGCGTACGCCGTCAGTGCCAAATAATTTTGTCATATCAATTCCCTGTCACGCTCGCGCGCCAAACTGCGATGGCCTGCGCTGTCTCGGCCACGTCATGTACTCTGACAATCTGCACACCTTGCGCGATACCTGCAAGCGCTACTGCGATTGAGCCTGGCGCGCGGTCGGTGGCCTGGGGTGCATTGCCGATGGTACCGATGAACCGCTTGCGCGACGCACCCAACAAGATCGGGACACCCAGACTGTGAAATAGGCTTAGCCGCGCCAAGAGCGCCAGATTATGCTCAAGCGTTTTCCCAAACCCGATTCCCGGATCAGCGATAATACGCGCCTTCGCAATTCCCTGCGCCTCCAGCGCTGCGATACGCCCCTCCAGAAAATCATAAACGTCTAGCAGAACATCATCGTAATGCGGATCAAGATGCATGGTGGCCGGATCAACAGGACCGTGCATCACACAAACAGGCACATCCGCCTGCGCGGCTATGTTTGCCAGTTTAGGATCATAGGTGAAGCCCGACACATCATTGATCAGATCTGCACCCGCATCCATCGCTGCACGGGCCACTTCAGATTTGCGTGTGTCCACGGAGATGGTTCCACCGAATCCTCGTGCGCGCAGCCCCGTAATCACGGGTGCCACGCGCGCTATTTCTTCAGGCACCGCGACTGTCTGCGCACCGGGGCGCGTGCTCTCGCCCCCGATGTCCAGAATATCAGCCCCTGCATCCGCCATGGCCAACCCACCCACAATCGCGTCCGCTGCTGCGGCGTGCAGGCCACCATCCGAGAAACTGTCAGGCGTGGTGTTCACGATCCCCATGATACGCGGCCGTTGGTTCTGATCCGCGCGCTTTGCGACAAGCGCCTCAGCCACATTAGACGGCAGCATCGCCGCATCGATTACTTCCGGTGGTGCTCCGCGCTGCAATATTTCTACATGGCTGAACCACCCCCAACCTCCTGCAAGGGCCAGTGCCCCGCGCGGACGCGCCACATCACATTGCACAAGGGGGCGAAAATACCGGCGCGTCATACTACAATATGGCAGTATCAGCAGAGACGGCACGCAATGGAACGGAGGCGCTGGAGGGCAACGCTTCACCAATCACCAGCAACTCACGCGCTTGATACGTCGCAGCGAACCACGCAGCCAAAGAAACGGCATCACGCGGCTGCGCCGATGGCGTGTCAACGCTATCAAGCACGATCTTGGACGGTGCCCAAACACAAGTTTGGCCATTCTTCATCGCCCAGTCCAGCTCGGTCCGCGTTTCGACCACAACACAGCGGTCGTCGCGCGCGGCCAAAACCCACGCATTCTGCTCAATCGCCAGCAGATCAATGCGACGCTGAGCCATTTTATGTGCAACCTGCGGCGCAGCAACATCGGATGCACCGACGCAAAGGATTAGGGGCCGCCCCTGCTCGTGCAATTGGTCAAGCCAGCTCTTCAAATGCGCCGAGCCGATCGCCTCGTTACTTAGAAAGACCAACTCGGGTTGCGCGGCAGCTTCAAGCGCCACCTCTGGCGGTGGTGCACCATCACGGGCGCGCACAATTTCAACACCCAAGGCTCCGGGCCCACGGTCAAGCTTTTCGATCCGCACGAAGACACGCATCGCTTGCGGTTCAAGCAATATCCGCTCGGCCACGCGGTCCGCCAACGTTTCCAAAAGCGCCAAACGCTCAACCGCCAGCGCGCCCTGAATGGCCTCGGTGACGCGGTCATAAGAGAGGATACGGTCCACATCATCCTCGATGGGTCCGCTAAGCGGCTGCACCTCGACCACGACGTTAAAACAAATGCGCTGGGTTACCCCACGCTCGGCCTGAAACGCCCCAATCTCGACTTCCACGGTGTGATCACGCACCGATATCCGGTCAAGCGCATCTGTGGTGGCAGTGGCCGCCGACCGCTCGGACGGATGGGCAAAGGCAAGGCGGGTTTCGGACGACATAGGCAGGCTCCGGCAATCGGTTTCAGCCGCGTCTATACTGCGACCGCGCCTGCGTCGAGTGCAACAAGCGCCCTATAATGCATGCTTTGCGTCAGTTGCTCGCGGTGCGCGCGCCACGACTATAGAACAGATGCACACCGAAACGTGCGGTATTGGTGAACTTGCGCGACCAGCTGGGGCGCACGGCAGTCGTGTGATAGAATGTTGCACCGTTCGTGATGTCCGGAGATTTGCCATCAATGGTGGCCCGCGCCACTTTTGCCACCCGCGCATAGGCCGCAGGCTCCGACACAACTTCGGGTTTTCCGTCACAGGTATAGCTGAATTGGCAGCGGTGCTTTTTGCCCGTACCCTGATTGATAACGCCGCAGTATGAACTGGGGAACCGGCTAGATTTTACGCGGTTGCGGATCACTTCGGCTACAGCGAACTGACCTTTGACCGTCTCACCGCGCGCCTCGAAGTAGAGCGCTTCAGCCAAACATTTAAACTCGGACGATCCTGTTGCCCGAGGCTGGCTGGCCAACCATGCCCGGGTGAAAACCGCACTCGATGCCCCACTACTGCTGGCGGAAACCCGCACAACATTTCGAGACGGATTTGACAAATTTCCTATCCGGTTTTGTGAAACAGAGGCCAGTCCACGCGCTTCGATCTTTGCCAGGTTTTGCGCCATCGTATTGGCCATAATGCCTGAGGGCAGCGCGGCCATCGCAGCAACAATCACCAAACTATACATCAATTTCATAGACCGCATCGCCATTTCCCCAGCATCGTTATTCCGCTGTATCGCCTAGCCGTAATGGTTTCAGCCAACAATACAGGTGAACAGAAATGGGCAAGCTATTGCCGATGATCTGGAGGTGGTTCCGCTAGGCTATTGTATCTTATCACCAATTGCTAACTGCGCTGCTGCCAGCCGCGCAACTGGAACGCGAAACGGAGAACACGAGACATAGTCAAAACCCGCCGCACGGCAGAATGCTATCGATTCGGGGTTGCCCCCATGCTCCCCGCAGACCGACAGCGTGATGCCCGGATGTGTGGCCCGTCCGCGTGCCGCACCCAGCATCAGCAACTCGCCAACACCGTCATGATCAAGGGTGTGAAACGGGTCCTCGTCAAAGACGCCTTTCTGCACATAATCCGACATGAACCGCCCCGCATCGTCGCGCGACAGGCCATAGGTCATCTGCGTGAGATCATTCGTCCCGAAGCTGAGGAACGCGCACTGCGGCGCAATCTCACCCGCCCGCAACGCGGCGCGTGGCGTCTCGACCATCACTCCAAGGCGGTACTCAAACTCAACACCGCGTTCTTGGCGCACCGCATGGGCCACCGCGTCAATCGACGTTTTGACGATCTCGACCTCGCGCTGCGCCGAGACCAGCGGGATCATGATTTCAGCCGCCACGGCCTCACCACTCTCTCCCACATCGACAATCGCCTCGAATATTGCACGCGCCTGCATTTCGTAGATCTCCGGCACCGTGATGCCAAGGCGTACACCGCGCAAACCGAGCATAGGGTTATATTCGCGCATCGCCTCAATCCGCCGCGTCACATCCGAGCGCGGCAGGTCCAACGCCTCGGCCAACTCGCGCTGGCCACTGGCATCCATCGGCAAAAACTCGTGCAGGGGCGGATCGAACAGGCGGATGCACACAGGCTTTCCCTGCATGATGCGGAACAGCTGGGTAAAGTCGTCGCGTTGCATCGGCAGCAATCGCTCCAACACCGCGCGGCGGCCATCAGATGTGTCGGCGAAAATCATCTCGCGCATCACGGTCAGGCGGCCACTGTCGAAAAACATATGCTCGGTCCGGCACAGCCCGATGCCTTCGGCGTTAAAATTTCGCGCCGTTTGCGCATCTTGGGGGGTGTCAGCGTTTGCCCGCACCATGATGTCGGCACTGTCTGTGGCCCACGCCATAAGCGTTTGAAAATACTCGTCCAATGCAGCCTCTCGCATGGCTGCCGCCCCTGCAAGTATCTGACCCGTCGAGCCATCAACCGTCATTTCGTCACCCGCACCAAACACGCGCCCATCCTTGGCGGTGATCGTCTTGTCGCGCTGGTTAAAGACCATGCTCGACGCACCGACCACACAGGGCAGACCGATGCCACGCCCAATCACAGCGGCGTGGCTGGTAATACCGCCCCGCTCTGTGAGTACCGCGTTGGCAGCGTGCATGCCGCGCACATCCTCGCTCGACGTCTCGCGGCGCACCAGAATACAGGGCTCCCCTCGCGCGGCACTTGCCTGCGCTTCTGCGCTGTCAAAGACCAATCGTCCTGTCGCCGCACCGGGGCTGGCCGCAATGCCCATGCCCACCACATCACGGCGCACGGAGGGGTCAATCTGGCGGTGCAATAATTCAGTGAGCAAGCGCGGCTGCACCCGCATCAATGCCTCTTCGCGGCTGATCACCCCGTCCTGCGCCAGCGTGACGGCGATCCGCACCGCCGCGCGTGAAGAGCGCGACACCCGCACACCGTCGAGGATATGCACCACCCCGTCATCAATCGCGAATTCCACCTGCATTTCGGCACGCAAGCGTTCCCGCATCAGGCTCGCGTATTCCTTGAGCGTCTCGAACGCCTCGGGCAATTTTTCTTCCAGCGAAGGCCCCCGCGGATCACGCGTGATATAGAGCGAGTCGCTGTCTCCTTCGAGCGCATCACGCCCCTGACTTTGGCTCAGATACCGCCCCGTCACTTGGGGTGCACCTGTCTCGCTGTCAACAAGTTGCAGCACGCCAGAGCCGCATTGCCCTGCGCCAAGCCCGAAAATCATCTGCTGCACCACCAGCCCCAGACCCGCATCAGCTGGCGCGCCTTTAGCCTGTCGTAACAGGCGGGCGGAGGTGCCGTTCCATGCCCGCGCCATAGAGCGCAGCACAGCGGCCAGTTGAACACGGCGCGATTGCGGGAAGCTTTCTTCCGCTTCAAGCTCGTAGGCGGCGATGCTCTCATACAATGCCGCGCGCCCGTCCCCGTCGATATGGTCAAACATATCGGGATCAAGACGGGCGACGTTGATCGCATAGGACTGAATAAACCGGGTATAGAGCGCGGCGGCCGCATCCTCCCCCATCTGCTCCGAATACTTTGCGAATCGCGCATCGTTCATCCCGATGTTCAGCACCGCACCCGGCCCGCCCCAATCAGGATCCTGACTTGAAGGGCGCACACAGAGCAGAGCTTCCATGTCGAACTGTTCAACAATTCCCAACACATCGGGCAGCGCGCCATTTGCGATCTGCTCAACCGTACTGAACGACAGCGCCACCGTGCGCGGCACGGGCAGCGCCATCCGTACAAGACGCTGCAAACACTTCGCCCGCCCGCCATGTGTATAGTTTTTCACAGGCGCAGTTGCGGTGATGAGCGTGGTATCGGGGTTGTTCTGCACTGCGGCATCCTTTGGTTTCAGGTGCAGCATAGGCGCTTGGCGGCACAGGGCAAACTTTTTCTGTCACCCCGTGCCGTTGCGTAAGTCAGCCGTCGATGCGCGTCAGGTCCGCGATGGACGCGCAGAGCGTACGGATACGCCCCAGCAGATTGAGCCGGTTGCGGCGTACCACGTCATTGTCAGTGTTAATCTGCACCGCTTCAAAGAAGGCATCAAGCGTGGGGCGCAAGCTCGCCAATGCAGACATAGCTGTACTGAAATCCTGCGCGGCCATCGCAGGGGCAATGACGCTGTCCGCCTGATCGAGCGCTGCAAACAGCGCGCGCTCCTCATCCGTCTCGGCAAATTTCACATCACCACCGTGGGAATACTCTAGGTTGGTACCAGCCTCGGCTTGGGACAGAATGTTGTTGGCGCGCTTGAACGCCTGCAACAGGTTCTCGCC
>CBDTVN010000126.1:0-8047 GCA_965364195.1 uncultured Sulfitobacter sp.
TTCTTCGAATTCTATGCCTTGTTCGTCCAAGCCTGTCGGAAAGGAGATTTCGGCTTCCGCCTGTTGCTCCAGCGCAGCATTCCCGTCACCCGGATCAGCGCTTTGTGCGAAGGAAGGCAGTGGAAACAGCAAGACAGCTGCCAGCATCGTCAAACAAACCGTGATCGCCAGCCGCATAGATAGTGTCGCCCAAATTATTGATCTCATTGTATTCTCTCAACTTAAAGTTCGTTGGTCCATCATCCCACATGAACGTAACAGCGTATTACCTTCGCTATAGGTTAACGGATGATTGACTGGTTTCACCGGCATTCCCCAAAGTGGAACGCATTCTCGCGCAGGTTGCCACCGACCTTTGGTCGGATCAACCATCTTTTGCCGACTGTTTCGTTGTTCAACTATACGGCGCACCTTGTAAGAAAGTTTGGGGATTTCCGTCGCCATAACCATCAGCGTGTGACTTTGCGCCATGCCCAAAGAAACGATTCTGGATGCAGGCGTTGACTTCCTAATACTTACCTCGCACTTTGAGGCTGGCTATCGTCTTAACTGTAAGTTTCCCCGTGCCAACCCATCACTGCTCTATCTGGCTTGTCCCACCAAAACCATCGCTATAAAAATATGATATATAGTCGAATGAGACGGTGGTTTGTTAGAGCTATGCTCTGCCAAGCGAAGATCACGAGACGGGCCATCAGCCAAAATCAACAACACTTCGTAGGATTATAACTCCTCAACCAAAATCGCCCGAAAATCGTTCACGTTGGTGCCAGTCGGGCCAGTCACAAACAAACCATCCACAGCCTCAAACGCGCCCCACGCATCATTGCGGCGCTGAGCATCGGCAGGGTCCACGCCCGCCTCGCGCATCGCCGCTGCTGTACCACCATCAGCGAATGCGCCCGCATTATCCTCAGACCCGTCAATCCCGTCCGTATCCGCCGCAAGTGCGGTGATGCCAGACGCACCCTCAATCGCCTGCGCGAACCCAAGCAAAAATGCCGTGTTCCGCCCACCGCGGCCATCTTTATGGCGCAATGTCACAGTTGTTTCGCCCCCTGAAAGGATCACAATAGGCGCTTTGAACGGGCGCCCGCGTGCCGCAACCTCCCGCGCAATAGCGGCGTGCATCTGCCCGATCACATCCGCCTCCCCCTCAATCGCATCTGACAGGATCACCGCAGGAATCCCTGCCGCTTGCGCCCGCGCCGCCGCTGCCTCCAACGACAGGCGTGCCGACGCTATGACCCGCACCTCATGGCCCACAAAGACAGCGTCAGTTGGGTTCGGCGCATCGCCCAGCTTCGCCAGCACCGCAGGCGGCACCACAATCCCGCGCGCTGCAATCATCGCCTGCGCATCCGCTAAACTCACCGCATCCGGCACCGTCGGGCCGGATGCAACCTGCGCCGGATCGTCCCCCGGCACATCAGAAACGACAAGGCTCAGCACCCGCGCCGGATGCGCCGCTGCCGCAAGCCGCCCGCCCTTGATCCCGCTTGCATGTTTGCGGATCGCGTTCATCACACCAATCGGCGCACCGGACGCCAGCAACGCCTCGTTCAAGGCCCGCTCGTCGGCCAAGGTCAAACCCTCAGGCGGACACGGCAACAACGCCGATCCGCCACCACAAATCAACGCCACAACCAAATCGTCGGGCCCCAGCCCCGCAACCGCATCAAACAACGCCGCAGTCGCAGCCATGCCGGCCACATCAGGCACCGGATGCGCCGCCTCCATCACGCGGATATGCCGCGTATCACAGCCGTAACCATAGCGCGTGACAACAACACCCTCGACGGGCCCGTCCCACAACTCCTCAAACGCCGCTGCAAGCTGCGCCGCCCCCTTGCCCGCCCCCACCACAACAAGCCGCCCCTTGGGCCGCTCAGGCATATGCGGGCGCAGTGCTGCCTTTGCATCCGCAGCCAAAACAGCTGCATCGAACAACTCTGTCAGGAACGCCTTTTTTGCCGGATCGATCATCCGCCGTACTCTGCACGCAAGGCAACCTTTTGCACCTTGCCCATCGTATTTCGCGGCAAGGCCTCCATAATCTGGTACGCGCGAGGCTGCTTGAACCGTGCCATAGCATCGCCCATAGCAGCCTTCACCGCGTCCAGATCAATCTGCGCATTCGGCTCAGGCACTAGCACCGCCAATGGAACCTCGCCCAGATCGCCGTGTGGGATGCCAACAACAGCACTCTCCAGCACACCCTCCTGCGCGTCCAGAACCAGCTCCAGCTCCTTTGGATAGATGTTATAACCGCCGGAAATAATCAGGTCCTTGCCGCGACCCACTATGGTCACATAGCCATCCGCGTCCTGCACCCCCAGATCACCTGTGATGAAAAAACCGCTCTCGCGTACTTCTTCGGCAGTCTTTTCCGGCATGTTCCAATAACCCGCAAACACGTTATCGCCGCGCACCTCGACGACACCCGTCTCCCCCCGAGGAAGTTCAACACCCTGCGCATCCGCGACCCGAAGCTCGACATCTGGCAGGGGCAGCCCGACCGTTCCGGCACGCCGCTCACCTGCGTAAGGGTTGGATGTGTTCATATTCGTCTCCGTCATGCCGTAGCGTTCCAGAATACGGTGCCCCGTACGCCCCTCGAACGCTACATGCGTATCCGCCAACAACGGCGCAGAGCCGGAGATGAACAGCCGCATATTCGCTGTCAGGTCGCGGTCAAACCGCTCATCCCCTAATAGACGCGTATAGAATGTCGGCACCCCCATCATCGCGGTTGCACGCGGCATCCAGTCAATCAACTGGTCTACATCCAGCTTTGGCAGGAACACCATCGCGCCGCCTGCGATCAGCATCACATTTGTCGCGACAAACAGGCCATGCGTATGGAAAATCGGCAGCGCATGGAGCAACACATCCTCACGCGTAAACTGCCACAGTTCGGTCAGCGTCACCGCGTTCGAGATCAGGTTCTTTTGCGTCAGCATCGCCCCCTTGGAGCGCCCAGTGGTCCCCGACGTATAAAGGAACGCCGCCAGATCATTCTCATCGCGCGCCACAGTCTCGAACGTCTCCGCCAGCGCATCCGCCGCGTCGCTCAAACTTCCCCCGCTCCCGTTCAGCGTGGCAAAGGCAGCACCAACACCCTCCGCCACGCCGCGCAACTCAGCCTCCCGCGCCGGATCGCCCACCAACAGCGTCGCCCGGCTATCGCTCACGAAATACGTGACCTCCGTGCCAGTATAGGCCGTATTCAGCGGCAGAAATATCGCCCCCATCTGCGCACAAGCCGCATAAAGCGCTAGCATATCCGGACACTTACCTACCTGCACCGCCACACGATCCCCCGCGCTCACGCCCAGCCCGCGCAGGGCATGCGCCAACTGCGCCGCACGCCGGACAAAGGCGTCATGCGTGATCACTCCCCCCTCCGGCAAATGCAAAAACGGCGTCTGCTTTCCCATATGCGTCGCAAACATCGTGTCAAACAGGGGGTTATTCATACTCAAAACCTTCATGCAATTTATCGCACTCTACCCCAGCACTTCACCTATTAAAATCGCGAGATTGCACCGAACGTCACATCCGAAAAATCTCCGTCGGCGCACCCTTTGCCCCCCCTTCATGCGTATGGCGCAGGGCCGCCTACGCGAAATCGCCCGTATACAAACGGCCCCTAACCCATTAGGGGCAGGAAAACTTATTCTTTATCCGCTCAGGAACACCCCTTGATTCAAACGATCGCAGACGCACTGGCCGCTCAAGGCTATGATACAATGACACCCGTACAGGACGCCGTAGTGGCGCCTGAACTCGATGGCGCAGACCTTCTGGTCTCGGCGCAAACCGGCTCTGGTAAAACAGTGGCGTTCGGCATGGCCATCGCGCCCACACTGCTGGGCGACGAGACGCATTTTGGCCGCGCAGCCGCGCCACTTGCCCTCGTCATCGCCCCCACGCGCGAACTTGCCATGCAGGTAAGTCGTGAGCTGACATGGCTTTATGCCAAAGCGGGCGCAGTTGTCGCCACCTGTGTCGGCGGTATGGACACCCGTACCGAACGCCGCACCCTTGACCGTGGCGCGCACATCGTTGTCGCCACTCCGGGCCGCCTGTGTGACCACATCAAACGCAACAACATCGACCTCACCGACATCCGCGCCGTGGTGCTGGATGAGGCGGACGAGATGCTCGATCTGGGCTTCCGCGAAGACCTCGAGTTCATCTTGGGCGAATCCCCCGCGACCCGTCGCACGCTGATGTTCTCCGCCACCGTGCCTGCCGCGATTGCGAAACTGGCAAAAGCCTACCAGCGCGATGCGCAGCGCGTCTCGGTTGTCTCGGACGGCAAGCAGCACTCCGACATCGAATACCGCGCCCTGACCGTGAACCCGCGCGACACGGAAAACGCGATCCTCAACATTCTGCGCTTCTATGAGGCCAAGAATGCGATTGTCTTCTGCAACACCCGCGCCGCCGTAGCCCGCCTGACCGCACGCCTGTCAAACCGCAACTTCTCCGTTGTGGCCCTCTCGGGTGAGCTGTCCCAGCAAGAGCGCACAAACGCCCTGCAATCCTTGCGCGATGGCCGTGCACGCGTTTGTGTCGCCACCGATGTTGCCGCTCGCGGCATCGACTTGCCCAATCTTGAGTTGGTCATTCACGCCGATTTGCCAACCAACGCCGACACACTGCTGCACCGCTCTGGCCGTACAGGCCGCGCCGGGCGTAAAGGTGTCTCCGCCTTGATCGTCCCACCGAAAATGCGATCCAAAGCAACCCGCCTGATGGGCTGGGCCAAACTCGACGCGGAATGGGCACTGCCCCCCTCCGCCGCTGAAGTGAACGCCGCTGACCAAGAGCGCCTGCTCAACGATGACGCATGGACAACGCCCGCGCCCGAAGACGCAGTCGAATTCGTCGGCAAACTGGTTGAGCAATACACGCCCGAACAACTTGCCACCGCATTCGTCAACCTGCACCGCTCCCGCGGCTCCGCGCCCGAAGAGCTCTCCAACCCCGGTGACGGCAAGGAAAACGCACCGCGCATGGAATTCGGCAAATCCATCTGGTTCACTGTATCGACTGGCCGCAATGACGGCGCAGAGCCGCGCACGATTCTGCCGATGCTCTGCCGCGTTGGCGACATGACCCGCGATGATATCGGCGCGATCCGTGTTCAGCCACGTCACTCCTACGTCGAAGTGGCCGAAGGCGCCGTGCCAAAGCTGGTGAATGCCCTTGGTCCTGACATGAAGGCCGAGGATGGCGTCACCTTGACGCGCCTCGATGGTGTACCGGACTTTGGCCCGCGCACAGGCCGCCCCGACAACAAAGGCAGCGGTCCCAAAGGCGGCAACGACCGTGGCCCCAAGCCCGCGTATGATAAAAAGCCAAGCTATGATAAAGGCCCGAAACCTGCACCACGCAGCAAGCCTGCCTATGACCCAGACGCGCCTAAGCCCGAGCGCAAAGCAAAATCGTCACGCGATGATGCCCCCGCATCCGAGTACAAGCCGCGCACCGATAAGCCACGCGGCGCACCAGCCAAGCCAAAGCGCGATGCTGCCCGTCCACCAAAGTCACACAAGACAGAGCGGACACCGATGAAGGCAGGCGAAAAGCCCAAGGCGAAGCCCGCAGGTGCAAAACCAGCGGCCAAGTCAGGCGCAAAAGCAGTCTGGAAAAAGCCCTCCAAAGAGGGCGCCGCGCCATCGCGTGACGCAAAACCTGAAGGCGGTTACAACCGCGCTGCAGATGCCTCCAAGCGCTTTACGCCTCCCGGTAAAGGCAAGACGAAGAAGTAAACCATACGATACGGAGAACGGGATTTTTGAAAAGATCTGATTCTCTAAACATCATACCCACACAATGCAAAAGGCCGGAGCAGATGCTCCGGCCTTTCTCTATTCCTAAAAGGTGATCCCGTGGGATCAGCCCTTTCCTTTCCAAGGCACCAACACCCGCTCGGCAGCGCGCATCAGCATATCGATGCCAAAACCGATCACACCAATCAGGATGATCCCGAGGATAACGATATCCGTATTCTGGAACTTTGACGCGACCATGATCATCATGCCCGCCCCCTTCTCCGCCGCGACCAGTTCGGCCGCAACAACAGTGCCCCAGCACACACCCATCGCCACACGCGCACCAGTGAATATCTCCGGCAGCGAGTTGGGGATGATCACATACCGCATGATCTGCCATTTGCTGGCGCCGAGGGAATAGGCCGCGTGCACTTTGGAAATGTTCACACCCGAAACGCCCGACCGCGCCGCAATCGCCATGATCCAAAGGGCGGCAAGGAACAGCAGGATAATCTTGCCGGTCTCCCCGATGCCCGCCCAAATGATCACCAGCGGGATTAGCGCCAACGGTGGCACAGGGCGCATGAATTCCACAATCGGGTCAAACCATCCACGGAACCAGTTACTCAGACCCATGGCATAGCCCAGCGGAATACCCACAATGGCACCACAGACAAAGCCCGCAATAACGCGGAACAGCGACGCGCCCAGATGCCCCAGCAGCGATGTCCCGCGGAAGCCTTCATCCAGTACTTTACCCGTCCGCTCGATCACCGCCTCAGGTGACGGCAGATACAGCGGTTCCATCTGCAAACCATTTTCGGGCGCAAAATTCGGCGTACCTTTGTCAGAAATCGTGACTGAGCCACCTTCAAACTCGACACGGTCCCCAGGCTGTACTTTCTGCCCGTTGATCGCAACAATCTTGGCACCGTCACGCTTTTTCACATCATCATTGGCGTCAAACGACACCAGTTTGCTCCGGTATTGCGCAACTTTGATACTGTCGTTCTTGGCAAAGCCGTCACCCGTCTCAACCACAATCAACTCAGGGTCTTCTTCGCGGCTATGAACCAGCACGGCCACTGTCGCCGTGTCCGTCTCGCCATTCGCTTCAACTGTATACTCAAACGATGTCTCGCCAGCGAAAGGTGCCGGCGCGTGCAAAAAGCCGGGGATCAGGGACGATCCGGTGAACATTCCCCACAGTAAAAATAATGTCAGCAACGAGATAACACCCGCTGCACGGTTCGGCCGCACAGCACTCTCGTCGCCAAACGTCACAGTTTTAAGCGAGGTATAGTCTCGGAGGCCCGCACCAAGACGGGTAAAAACCATCATCGAGGCGACAAAGATGCCGACATAAACGGCCAGTACAATCAAACCAGTCATGCGTCTGCCTCCGCGGTGCCCATAATTTCTTCTTCCATATCCCAGATCATATTCAGGATCTCTTCACGCTTGGGCCCAAAATCGGGATGCAGCTTCACTTCGCGCAGGTCCGAATTCACGCCTAGCTCTGCAAACGGCAGACGGTATTCCTTGTGGATGCGACCCGGTCGAGGCGCCATCACGATCAAACGCTCGCCCAGCAGCAGCGCTTCTTCAACGGAGTGGGTGATCAGAATAATCGTCTTACCCGTCTCTTTCCACAGCTTGAGCACCAGCGACTGCATCTTTTCGCGCGTTAGCGCATCCAGTGCGCCCAGCGGCTCATCCATCAAAATCACATCGGGGTCATTGGCCAAACAGCGGGCCAAGGCCACACGCTGCTGCATGCCGCCAGACAGCTCATAAACCGCCTTTTCCTTGAAATCTTGCAGGCCCACAACGTCCAGCAGATGGTTCACAATCTCTGCTTTGTCGTTTTTTGGCATCCCCTTCATCGAGGGGCCAAATCCGACGTTATCGCGCACGCTCATCCATTCGAACAGCGCACCTTGCTGGAACACCATGCCGCGTTCAGCGTCAGGGCCGGAAATCGTATGCCCGTTCAGCATCATCACACCGTCTGTAGGTGCCAAAAATCCCGCAACAATGTTGAGCAATGTCGTCTTGCCACAACCCGATGGCCCCAGCACACTCAGCAGCTCACCCGCCTTGAGGTCAATCGACACATCTTGCAGCGCTTGCACCGATCCGCCGCCTGGCAAATCAAACCGCATAGAGAGTTTATCAATGGAAAGTCCGGACATATCCCTGCTTTCTGGCCGCAGCTGGCGGCCCATAGGGTGAGGTTGGCCCCACCTCTTTTTCAGTAA
>CBDTVN010000127.1:0-7839 GCA_965364195.1 uncultured Sulfitobacter sp.
AGCGTGCGCCGGATGAATACGATGTGGTTGCCCTTACAGGTGCGAGCAATATCAAACAGCTGGCGGAAGATGCAGTCGCCCTCAACGCGCAGATTGCGATCACAGCGGACGAATCCAAACTGGACGAATTGCGCCGCGCCCTTGGCGGCAGCGGAGTCGAGGCGGCAGCGGGGGCGCAGGCCATCACAGAGGCTGCGCACCGCCCGGCGGATTGGATCATGTCGTCGATTGTCGGCGCTGCGGGTTTGGCGCCGGGTATGGCAGCATTGAGCCAAGGGACCACATTGGCGCTGGCCAACAAGGAATCGCTGGTGTGTGCGGGCAAGCTTGTGCTGGAAACGGGCAGGACGCATGGTGCGGAAATCCTGCCCGTGGACAGCGAACACTCTGCCGTCTTTCAAGCGCTGGTGGGGGAGCCGATAGACGCGGTGGAGCGGATCATCATCACCGCCTCCGGTGGCGCCTTTCGCGATTGGCCGTTGGAAGATCTGCCGAATGCAACGCTGGATCAAGCGTCCTCGCATCCCAACTGGAACATGGGGCAGCGGATCACGATTGACAGTGCGTCGATGTTCAATAAGGCGATGGAAGTGATTGAAACGCGGGAGTTCTTTGGTGTGGACCCGGCGCAGATTGAAGTGCTGATCCATCCGCAAAGCATGATCCACGCGCTTGTTGGCTTTAATGATGGGGCGCTGATGGCCCATGTGGGACCGCCCGATATGCGCCACGCCATCGGCTATGCGCTGCATCATCCCGCGCGCAGGCACCTGCCGGTTGAGCGGCTGGATCTTGCCAGCATCGGCACATTCGAATTTCGCGCACCTGACGATATACGCTGGCCCGCATTGCGCATTGCGCGCGAAGTCATGGCCCGCGGCGGTCTGGCGGGGGCTGTGTTTAACGCGGCCAAAGAAACGGCGCTGGACGGATTTATCGCGGGTCATCTGAGGTTTACCCAAATGTCGGACGTTGTGTCGCAGACATTAGAGGAGATGGATGCGACGGACGGTCATATTGATGCCACCATGACCCTTGATAACGTGCTGCAAACAGATCATGTGGCACGCAAGGTCGCATGGTCGGCCATCAAAAAAAGAGCAGGGTAGAGCATTGGATATCACAACACTTATTCCGCAATTTGGCGGTTTTATCTGGACGTTGGCCGCATTCGTCATCGCGTTGTCGGTGATCGTGGCGATCCATGAATACGGCCACTACATCGTGGGCCGCTGGTGCGGGATCAAGGCGGATGTGTTCTCGCTTGGCTTTGGCCCGGTGCTCTATTCGCGCTATGACAAGCGGGGGACAAAGTGGCAAATAGCACTGCTTCCTTTTGGCGGTTATGTGAAATTTGCAGGCGACGCTAATGCAGCGTCAGGCAAGGATGAGGGCGCGATGGAAGAGGTCGCCGCCGATCCGGTGCGGCTGCGCGAGACAATGCACGGTGCGCCGCTTTGGGCGCGTGCGCTGACGGTTGTGGCGGGGCCTGTGTTCAACTTTGCCTTGTCGATCATTGTTTTCGCGGGCGTGAGTATGAGCCTTGGCACGGTAAGTGAACCGCTCACCGTTGAAGCGGTCAAGCCATTGCCGAACGCGGTTGAGGGACTTGAGAAGGGTGATGTGCTGCAAGCGATTGCGGGCCGCAATTTCCCGCAGAGCACGCAAACGCCAGAATACCGCGCCTTTATGGATGCGCTCCCGTTTGAGCCGGTGCTGGAATATACAGTGCTGCGCGACGGACAAAGCGTGACCGTAGACGGGCCTTATCCGAACCCCGCGCTTGTCGGTGGTGTGGGGGCTCAGACTGCGGCGTTGGACGCGGGTCTGGCGACCGGTGATGTCATTGTGGGTATTGATGGTGCACCGACATTTGCGTTCATCCAACTCAAAGAAGCCGTTGAAAGCTCGGAAGGGCGCCCGCTGTTGCTAGATGTGTGGCGTGGCGGCGAGATTTTGCAATTCACGCTGGTGCCGAAATCCACGGATGAGCCGCAGCCTGACGGCAGTTTTGTTAATGTTCTGCGCATCGGTATTTCGAGCGCGGGCGCCATCACGCCCGCCACCGATGTACCGGGCCTCTTGGAAGCTGCCGAGCGTGGTGTTGCAGGTACATGGCGCATTATTAAAGGGTCGTTGTCGGGGATGTGGCACATGGTGACGGGGGCGATCAGCTCTTGCAATATGTCCGGCCCTGTTGGCATCGCCCAAGTATCTGGTGCCATGGCGAGCCAAGGGGCATTGAGCTTCATCAACTTCATTGCGGTGCTGAGCACGGCGGTAGGCCTGCTCAATCTGTTCCCGATCCCCGCACTCGATGGCGGGCACCTGACGTTTTATGCCTACGAGGCTGTACGCGGCAAACCCCCAAGTGACAAAGCGCTGCGCATCTTGATGACAGTGGGTATCGCAATGGTTCTGGGATTGATGATGTTTGCTATGTTTAATGATTTTTTCTGCCCATAATAGGCGTCAAATTTATAAGACTATGGGTGAAAGCAGGGCTAATGCCTTGCTTTTGCCACATTTGCCCCGTGTGTTAGCCACATTCAGTCGCCAAAGATTAACGCAGACTTAGTCTGTGTTTCAAAGGAGCGACCCATGCAAACATTTACAAACGGCTTTCGCGGCTTGAGTATTCTTGTGGACCTCAACTGGGATCGGGCACTCTATATTTGTATGATCATTTTCGCGCTCTGCGCCGGTGCATTTTTGGGCAGCATTAAGTAATTTGCGATCATCTTTAAACTTGGTTCAGGGGCCTGCGCTTTGCGCGGGCCAATTTCGTTTTGAAAAGAAGCCTCATAGTTTTGACAACGCAGGCCCCTGCGGGTAGGCAGTACGGTAACGGTGTTAATAAAATTGGGTATAAACCATGAACCTGAGGTCTACGATGCGCGCCAACCGCGTGCTTGAGCAGTACAGCTACTATCGGTCGGGCCTCAAAGGTCTTGCTTTTTCACTATTAATAACAACAGCTTGGATTGCACCTGCGCCCCAAGCTTTCGCGCAGCAGTATCAATTCAACACGGTGCGTATCGAAGGCAACCAGCGTATCGGCGACAGTGCAATCCTGTCACGGGCTGGAATCGTTCGCGGCCGAGCGATCAGCGCAGGCGAATTGAACGATGCCTATCAGCGGCTTAACAACACTGGCATTTTTGAAAGCGTGTCGATTTCGCCGCAGGGCAGTACCTTGACCATTACCGTGGTTGAGCTGCCCACGATTAACCGTATTTCCTTTGAAGGAAATCGCCGTATCAAGGATGACGCACTGGGGTCCATAATCGGTTCTACGGCACGTCGCGTGTTCAATCCGACGCAGGCCGCAAAAGATGCTAACTCTATTGCGCAAGCGTATTCAAACGATGGCCGTCTGTCTGCTCGCGTGCAGCCCAAAGTGATCAAGCTGAGCCAGAACCGTGTGGATCTGGTGTTTGAAGTTTTTGAGGGGGACAATGTCGAAGTTGAGCGCCTGAGCTTTGTGGGTAACCGTGTATACTCAGATCGGCGTCTGCGCCGCGTGCTGGGAACCAAGCAAGCAGGAATATTCCGTCGTCTGGTCCGCCGTGATACGTTCGTCGAGGAACGTGTTGATTTTGACAAGCAGGTCTTGCGCGATTTCTACTTCTCCCGCGGCTATGTCGATATGCGTGTGAACTCTGTCAATGCGGAGTTGACCCAGGAGCGTGACGGCTATTTTGTCGGCTTCAACATCCAAGAGGGCCAACAGTTCCAGTTCGGAAAAATAAGTGTCACCTCCGAGATGAACAATGTTGATGGCAATACATACGCGAAGATCATCAAAGCGCGCCCCGGCGTCATTTACTCTCCTGCGTTGATTGAGGCAGAGATTGCCCGCTTTGAACGGCAGGCAGTCCGGGACGGTGTCGATTTCATGCGCATCGAGCCACGTGTGACCCGTAATGATCGCAATTTGACGCTTGATGTGGAATTTGTGCTGTCACGTGGCGAGCGTATCTTTGTTGAGCGGATTGATATCGAAGGTAACACAACTACGCTTGATCGTGTTGTGCGCCACCAGTTCGACAGTGTTGAGGGCGATCCCTTCAACCCACGTGAAATTCGGCAGTCCGCAGAACGTATTCGCGCTTTAGGATACTTCGAGACCGCAGAAGTTAACGCCCGTGAGGGATCTACTCCCGAGCAAGTCGTGATTGACGTAGATGTACAAGAGGCACCGACTGGCGCGCTGAATTTTGGTGGCTCGTTCTCGACCAATGACGGTATTGGTGTTGCGGTTACTTTCTCCGAGGATAACTTTGCGGGGCGCGGCCAGAAACTGGTCTTGGCCCTCTCGACTGCGAGCGACGCGCGGCGCTATGGCTTTCGTTTTGTAGAGCCCTCTTTGCTTGGCCGTGATGTGAGCTTTGGCTTGGAATTGGATTATTCCGAGACGAATTCATCTTTCTCGACCTATGACAGTACGCGACTTACTTTCCGCCCGAGCCTGACATTCCCTGTGAGTGAAAATGGTCGTTTGCAGTTGCGCTATACGGCGCAGCAAGAAGAAGCGACAGCCCGTGATCCAAATAGTGATGGAAGCCCATTCGCGGGCGGGATTATCCAAAACGACATCGCTGCGGGTCAATTGTTGGCGTCCTCAATCGGGTATCAATACAGCTACGACACACGGCGCACAGGCCTTGATCCAAATGCAGGTGTGCTGTTCCGCTTCAGTCAGGATTTTGCCGGACTTGGCGGTGATCAGAAATATGTGCGTACCGTTGCGAAACTTATCGGTGAGAGAAAGTTCTTCAACGAGGAATTAACAGTCAGGGCAACTGTCGAGGGCGGCGCACTGGCTTGGAACAGCGGCACAAACCGTGCGATTGACCGCTTTATTTTGACCCCCTCACAGATGCGCGGATTTGAACCGGGCGGTATTGGTCCGCGTGATACCGGCTCATCCGAGGATGACACCTTGGGCGGCAACTTTTATTTTATAGGCCGTTTAGAAACGATATTCCCGTTGGGCCTGCCGGAAGAATACGGTATCCGTGCTGGCTTGTTCTATGATGTGGGTAACCTTTGGGACCTATCGGACGTTAATCTCAGTGGCGGAACCGTATCGGGCGAGGGTGGTTCGTTCCGTCATGTGGTCGGTGTGTCGATCTACTGGGACACCCCTGTAGGGCCGCTCCAGCTGAACTTCTCTGATGCGATCCGCAAAGAGGAATTTGACCGCGAGCAGAAGTTCGAGATTACCCTTCAGACGGAATTCTAATTGATGCGCAGCGCGCTCAGATGGATTTGCATGGCGCTGGTACTGCTGATGGCGGTACCAGCGCTTGCGCAGGATCAGGTGGCACCTGCGCTCGGTATTGTCACTTTTGACAGTGACCGTTTGTTTTTCGAGAGCGATTTTGGAAAGCGGGTTACCCTTGAGATCGAGGCGACAGGCAACGAGCTTGTGGCCCAGAACCGGAGTATCGAAGTTGAATTGGCCCTTGCAGAGCAGGACCTGACGGACCGCCGTACAAGCATGACACCCGAAGAATTCCGGCCATTGGCAGATGCTTTTGACACCCGTGTACAATTGTCCCGCCAGGAACAAGCGGCCAAATCACGCGCTCTCAATGCGCAGCTTGCGCAAGGGCGTGAAATTTTTTTGCGCGCGGCCACACCGATCCTGCAGGAGTTGATGGCACAGGCGGGTGCCGCTGTGCTGCTGGAAAATCGTACCGTCTTTTTCAGCGCGACCAGCAGTGATATTACCGGCGCTGCGATAACCCGGCTTAACCTCAGATTGGGCGATGGGGCGGACGTGAGCACCACGGCCCCCAACCCGCCGCAGGACTGATTGCGCCAGCTTGCTCCACACGGTTGGAGTTGCTAGCTGTTGATCAAAGATCCCCGAAAGGACACCCATGACACAAGACCTCAAGCGCGCCGACATTCAGATGATCCAGCGTATTCTACCGCACCGCTATCCTTTTTTGCTGGTGGATAAGGTTGAGGAGATTGACGGCACGCAATCCTCTGTTGGCTATAAGAACGTCACCATGAACGAGCCGCATTTTCAGGGGCATTTCCCTGGAACGCCAATCATGCCCGGTGTGACAATTGTGGAGGCGATGGCCCAGACGGCGGGTGTGATGGTTGGCGTTGCATTGGATCAGATGGACAAGGAGATGCTCATCTATTTCATGTCCATTGATAACTGCAAATTCCGCCGCAAAGTTGTGCCGGGGGATGTGTTGCGCATGGATTTGAAAACTGTGCGCGGCAAGCCGGGTGGCAAAATCTGGAAATTCTCCGGTGTGGCTACGGTTGAGGGCGAGATGGCGGCAGAGGCGGAGTTTATGGCGATGCTTGATCTGCCCAAGGATGACGCATAATGGCCATTCACCCCAGTGCGGTGATCGAGCAAGGCGCGCAGATTGATCCCACGGCGACTGTTGGGCCCTTCTGTGTGGTTGGCCCGCAGGTTGTGCTGGCTGCAGATGTGGAGCTGAAATCGCATGTTGTGATTACCGGCAGGACCTCTGTCGGCGAGGGGACGGTGATCTTTCCCTTCGCTGTCATCGGCGAAATCCCCCAAGATCTTAAGTTCAAGGGCGAGGCAAGCCGCCTTGTCATCGGCAAGCGCAACCGGATCCGCGAGCATGTCACGATGAATTGCGGCACAGAAGGCGGCGGTGGGCTGACCTCTGTGGGGGATGACGGTCTGTTCATGGCAGGCTGTCACATCGCCCATGATGCGATTGTCGGCAACAATGTAATTGTGGTGAATAGTGCAGCTGTCGCGGGACATTGTGTGATTGAGGATGAGGTGATTATCGGCGGTTTGTCGGGCATCCATCAATGGGTGCGCATCGGACGTGGAGCCATCATTGGCGCAGTTACGATGGTGACGAACGATGTGATCCCCTTCGGTCTTGTTCAAGCGCCGCGTGGGCATCTGGACGGGCTGAACCTTGTGGGGCTGAAGCGGCGCGGGGTCGCACGGGGCGATATCACCGCTCTGCGGGCTGCATTCCAGATGTTGGCGCAGGGCGAGGGGACATTCCACGATCGCGCCGAGCGGTTGGGCAAGGAAACCGAAAGCGACTATGTTCGCGAGATCGTTGATTTTGTGTTGGCCGACAGTGGTCGCCACTTCCTGACTCCGAAATGACGCTGGCGCTGATTGCAGGGCGCGGCGACCTGCCTGCACTGATCTGCGGTGCGATGGACACGCATCCCTTGATTTGCGGCTATGAGGGCATTGATCTGAGCGGCGTTACGGCGGATGTGACCTTCCGCTTGGAAACCCTTGGTACATTACTGTTGGAGCTTGGGTCGCGCGGTGTCACGCAGGTTTGCTTTGCCGGTGGTCTGGACCGTCCCGCGCTGGACCCCAACAAGATTGACGCAGAGACGGCCCCGCTGGTTCCGATGTTCATGCAAGCCCTGCAACAGGGCGATGATGGCGCGCTGCGCGTCGTGGTGGAGCTGTTTGAGAAGACAGGTTTTGAAGTTCTGGGTGCGCATGAGGTGGCCCCCGACCTGCTGGCTCAAGGTGGCGTTTATGGCACCGAGTGGCCCGATGCGCAGATGCGTGAGAACGCCGAGATCGCGGCAGCGCATATCCTCAAGATGTCTCCGCAAGACAAAGGGCAGGCCTGTGTTGTGGCGCAGGGCAAAGTCGTCGCCATGGAGGATAAGCGTGGGACCGATGCAATGCTCGGCGATCTGGGCAAGGTTGTGGACGGTATTCTGTTTAAAGGGCCAAAAGCGGAGCAGTCCCGCCGGATTGACCTGCCCACGGTGGGGCCTGATACGTTTGACACCGCACATCGTGCGGGCTTGCGCGGTGTTGTCGTGGATGCGGGA
>CBDTVN010000128.1:0-7681 GCA_965364195.1 uncultured Sulfitobacter sp.
TTAGCCTGATAGCTCGAGGCAACCTTACCAATGGCCACCAGATAGGCGGCTGTGCGCAAATCGGTCACATCGTCGCGGCCATGCCAGACAGACGCCATCGATTCGTAGGCCGCCCGCATCGTGTCATCGAGACCCGAGCGGACCAGCTCCAACTCCCCCGCGCCGCGCAGATACTTATCCTTAAAGTCCGGGCTGATCGTCCAGTTGATGGAGGTGTCGCGGCTGATCCGCTCCAATTCGTCCACGATGAGCTGGTGACGGTTCTCTTCCTGCCGCCGCTGCATCCGACCAAAGCGGATATGGCTGAGGTTCTTGACCCACTCGAAATAACTCACCGTGACGCCGCCAGCGTTGGCATACATGTCAGGGATGATCACCGTGCCCTTCTCGCGCAAAATGTCATCGGCTCCCGCCGTCACAGGACCATTGGCCGCCTCGATAATCAACGGCGCCTGGATCCGCGCCGCGTTGCGCAGATTGATCACCGCCTCAAGGGCCGCAGGGATCAAGATATCACAATCACGCTCCAGCAGGCTGTCACCGTGCTCGACAAACTCACCCCCTGCAAACCCCTCCGGAGAGCCATGCTGAGTGATATGCGCCTTGAGCGCTTCGATATCGATGCCATCCTCGTTCCAGATCGCACCATTATACTCGATCACACCGATCACGGGCGCACCATCCTCCTCGCTCAGGAACTTGGCCGCGTGAAAGCCCACGTTGCCAAGGCCCTGCACAATCACCCGCTTATCTTTGAGCGTGCCTGTCATGCCCGCCTTCTTGACACCCTCACTGTCACGGAAGAATGCGCGCAGCCCGTATTGCACGCCGCGCCCCGTCGCTTCTGTGCGGCCCTGAATACCGCCCGCATTGGTCGGCTTGCCCGTCACACAAGCGGCCGAGTTGATGTCGGTGGTGTTCATCCGCTTGTACTGGTCGGCGATCCACGCCATCTCGCGCTCGCCAGTGCCCATGTCGGGCGCAGGCACATTTTGCGCGGGGTTGATCATGTCGCGCTTGATCAGCTCATAGGCAAAGCGACGTGTGATCAGCTCCATCTCCTGCTCATCGTATGCTCTCGGATCAATGCACAGCCCGCCCTTTGACCCACCAAACGGCGCCTCAACCAGCGCGCATTTGAACGTCATCAATGCCGCCAGCGCCTCAACCTCGTCCTGATTAACCCCCAACGAGAAGCGGATGCCGCCCTTCACAGGCTCCATATGCTCGGAGTGAACCGAACGGTATCCGGTAAATGTATGAATGTCCCCGCGCAGGCGCACACCGAACCGCACAGTATAGGTCGCGTTACATACGCGGATTTTCTCGACCAGACCGGGCTTGAGGTCCATCAGTTCAACCGCGCGGTTAAACATCATCTCTACACTCTCGCGAAAGCTCGGCTCATTGGAAGGATGGCTCATAAGAGAAAACTGCCTTTTCATAGGGTCGCAGATTGGGGGTATGAGGCGCACACAGAATCCCGCCGCACCTTTGAACACCCTAGGCCGGCAGTTTTCAAAGTGCCACTTTTTTAACCACTTTACCGACAACTCTACACACTTGTACGCCTTGACCTCGCCGCCTCCATTTGGCTCATTGCGCCAGCAACCCGATCTTGGAGGAAATACTGATGGGCAAAAGCGTCACCCGCGTAAAACAGGCTGCCACAGACGCCGGCCTTGAGATCGATATCATCACCCTACCCACTAGCGCGCGCACCGCTGCGGCCGCGGCAACCAGTCTGGGATGTGATGTGGGACAGATTGCGAAATCACTGCTGTTCGAGGGAACGCAGACCCACACGCTCAAACTTATCCTTGTGAGTGGCGCTCATGACCTCGATTTATCCCGCGCCGAAACACTGTTCGGAGAGCAACTTGGCCGTGCCGACCCTAAGCGGATCCGCGCCGAAACCGGATTTGCCATCGGCGGTGTCGCGCCCATTGGGCATTTGTGCGCGATGGAAACCTATATGGACGACGCCCTGCTACACTACGCTACGGTATGGGGTGCAGGCGGCGCGCCAGAGACAGTATTCGAGGTAACTCCTCAGGCATTGTTGGCCGCTACAGGCGCAAAACTCTTCACAAATAGTTAACGCCCCCAGACCCTCAAGCTGACCCGCCTTATTAACTACGACTCACATTGACGCGGAGGCACTGCAGGTCACCCCAAATAGGGCCGACTGTTTACGCCTTGGAAACACTCAGCCCAACATCGCCTCATTATGCCTAAAAACCCTTTAAAATATGGTATTTTCGATAAATTTCGCCCCAATTTAGCCACGTTCCTCGGGCATACATACCGTCGAATTAAGCCAAAGACCGTGTCATTCAGACAGGGCCGGGCCTGAAAGGTGACGATGATGAAAAAACTATTTTCGACAACCTGCATCCCTGCTGATGCGGACAAGTCAAATCGGACGTTCCTGCGCCGTTTTGCACGCGATGAGAACGGCAACGTTACGATGCTCTCGATCATTCTGATCGCGACCGGCGCTGTCTTGTCCGGCGTCGCATGGGACCTTAACAGTTTTGAATATCGTCGCGTTGGTGTTCAGCAAGTTGCGGATCGCGCCGTCCTTGCCGCTGCAGATCTCGATCAGACGATTGATCCTGAAGCAGTCGTGCGGGACTACTTCGATAAAGCAGGCTACGGCGACGTTGTCACAGCCGTGAATGTCGATGAAGGCCTCAACTTCCGCACCGTATCTGTGAGCGTGAGCGGCCTTGTCGCAGCAAGTGTCGTCAGTGGTAACTACAGCGGCGAAGCGTTGATAGGTGGTAACGCACGTTTTGATTCGATGGAGGAAGCTCAGGACCGTTTGGACCAGGGTCGCATTCTCGATGAAGGCATGTCCTACGAAGACGTCTACGCAGACGTGCTCGACGAATACCGTAGAGGCGGAGTCACCCGTGAAGAATCCGACCGGATGGCCGAGTTGCGTATCCTTGTGCGTGACACAGCGGCGGATCACGCTCCGGGTACTTCCGAGGCTCAGATGATCGCAACCGAATACTCGCGCCTCACCGCAGCACAAGGTGGTTCAAACCCGCACACCTATCCCAGCGATTTTGCCCGCGATGTCGCCGCTTCTCTTACCCAAGAGGACGCCCGTAACATCGTAGATTTGCGCCTCGAAGAGCAAGAACGCGCCAGTAAAGCAAACAATCCCGAATTTGGTGACACCACACGTTCAGACCAAGACCGCTCAAACAGCGATATCTTTGAAGATGAATGGGAACAATCCCAGCGCGAGAATGGCAACTATATTGAGTTGAATGCCTTTGCCGAGGCCGAGGAACGTGTGAACAACGTGGAAATCGCCATGGTGCTCGACATTTCCGGCTCAATGGGTTGGAACAGCAAAATGAGCAACCTGCGCGATGCAGGCAACACGTTTGTTGACGCGGTGATCAATCCGTCTACCCAGGATTTGGTGTCGATCTCGATCGTGCCCTACGCCGAACACGTAAGTGCCGGTGAGGCCATTATGGATGAGCTCAGCGTCAATCAGGTGCATGATTACAGCCACTGTGTGGAATTCGATGACAGTGATTTCGGCACCACAACCATTGGCGTCAATCCAAACGGCACGACCAAGCAATACAATCAGATGCAGCACTACTTCTGGGGCAGCTCGAACTCGAACAGCCGCTCGAACCCGGCCTGCCGCTATGGCAGCAATGATGACATCGAGGCCTTCAGCCAGGACACTTACGCACTGAAGAGCAAGATCGGCCAGCTGTCTCCAAACGGCAATACCTCGATCTTTCTGGGTATGAAATGGGCCGCAGCCTTGCTCGATCCCAGTTTCCAGCCCGTCAACGCGCGTCTTGCCAATGATGGTCACACCGACCCTGTTTTCGCCAACCGCCCGGTGAGCTTTGATGACCGCGAAACGCTTAAAACCGTTATTCTCATGACGGACGGAGAGAACACCTCCTCCAAGCGGATCACCCCGAGTGTCTACGCAAACTCCAGCCACTATGCCCATTGGAACAAGTACAACTTCGACTGGTACGTCAGAAATTACGTTTCCTCCAGCAGTCGCAGCTATTGGAGCTCATCGAAATACTGGACTTCATTCGGTGACAGCCTGCTCAACAATATCTGCACCGTAGCCAAGGAAAAGAACATCGTGATCTGGTCCATCGGCTTCGAAGTCTCCGACCGCAGTGCAGATGTCATGCGCAACTGCGCGTCCTCTCCCAGCCACTTCTTCCGGGTCGAGGGTGTCGAAATCAAAGAGGCGTTCTCCGCTATCGCACGCCAAATCAACCAGCTGAGGCTCACACAATGATTACTCGCTTGAAAAACTGCCTTTCACGGTTTCGCTCGGAAGAAAGCGGCGAAACATACACTCTCGAATTTGTGGTCATGTTTCCGCTCATCCTCGCCACTTTCGCTTTCGGCGTCGAGCTGACAACCCACGCAAACCGCCAGTTCCAACTGGATCACGGGCTCGAGGTTACAACACGCGCCATCCGGCTCAACACGGCGACCCAGTTCACGCACGATACCCTCATGACGGGCATCTGCGAGTTCTCCGGTGGTCTCAGCGATTGCGAAAACCGCATCCGCCTTGAAATGGTGCCGGTCAACCCGCGTTCCTTTACCAGCTTGCCTGCGATGCCGGACTGCACCAACGCCCCACAACCGGTCACACCGGTACGCGGCTGGTCTTTGGGCCAACAGCACGAACTGATGTTGCTGCGGGCTTGCTACAAATATGACCCCGTCTTCGGGTTCGGTCTGGGGTCCATTCTCGGCACCGACGCCTCCGGTCGCGGAACCATGGTCTCAATGAGTGCCTTCGTACAGGAGCCAAGATAATGTTTATACCCAAGTTCAAATCCCTACTTCGGGGCCGGTTTGCCCGCGAAGAAAAAGGGGCCGCACATATCGAAGCCATGATCATGATCCCGCTGATGTTCGGCGTTATGATGACCTCGATGTCCATGCTCGACCTGTTGCGCCAGCACGGCGCGCACCAAAAGGCAGCCTTCACCATCGGTGATATGGTCTCTCGCGAGACGCTGCCGCTGGATCAGGAATATCTTGTCGGTACGCACAACTTGCTGAACACGCTGACACGCACCCCGCAAGACAGCTCCGTACGTCTCTCTATTGTGCGCTACGACTCGAACAACGACATCATAAAGCTAGACTGGTCAAAGGCCACCGGCGCCTATGTAGAGTTGACCAATCAGCAGGTGCGCGGCTGGACGGAAAAGCTACCTCATATGATCCACAACGAGCGGATGATTATCGTCGAGACTGCCGCACGCTGGGAATCGCCGCTCAACATCGGCCTTGGACGTCAGGTGATCGACAACTTCGTCTTCACCCGCCCGCGCTATTCACCGCAAGTGTTGTGGAAGGACGAGCCAGATCCAGAGTTCACCGGGTCCTGATACCCCCAAAACCCCCGCACGGTCCTGCCGTACGGGGGTTTTCTTTTGCCCGCCTCAGCGGTTCTTCTCGATCTCGCGCTTTGCCATAATGATCGCGATAATCTCCGCAACCTGCTTGCTCTGATGCGCGGGCATCATGCCACCCACACCAATGCGCCGCCCCACACGCCACCACATCCCCGGCCGCCACTCTGTCGCTGCTTTGGTTGTTGTACGCATCAAAAAACCGTTTGACGGTTTGAATGCAAAAAACCCGCGATCCAATCCGTCAATGTCTTCAACCAATGCAATTCTGGTGCCGTCGCTGTCACGCAGCTCGGTTTCCGTCAGCTCGACCCGTGAGGCCGTGGCGCGCCGCATCTTGTCCACCAGCCAAAGCGACCCCACGCCCAGCGCAAGTAAAAACACGCGCCATTGGATCTCCGGTGATTGCACAACGGCGATGTAGATCAACATCAAGCCCAATAGCCCCAGCGAACCCAACCCCAAGAACCGCCGCCCCGCTGATGCCCCCGCAGTGGCAAGAACTTCGTTCGGGTCCAGTTTTGGCATCTCGTCGATCGGTGTCATGGCAGCACTCCTTTGCAAAACCCCCTAGCGGGTGCCGCGCATACGGGCAAGCCTCCGCAAAATCGAAGGCCCACAGGCATCTTGGCGGTGCACGGGTGGTGTACGGGTGGTGTACGCATGGCACCAATCATCCAGATAGGCTTGCAGCGCCTCATCGCAAGAAACGTTAACTTTTCGAGATCAAGAACTTATCTTTAATTCCTCACCTATCCTACCAGCCGCTTTGGCCGCACCTCATATCCACGTTCTTCCGGCTCATCATCCACAAGTTCTGTTGGAAAACCATCCGCCAAAATTTCCAATCCAGTAGCCTCCTCCAACCGCTCGATCATCCGGTCAGACTGGGCGCGCATTCCGTACCGCGCCTGCCCATCTGTCATCATCTCGATCATCAATGGAGAGATTTCCAGCGGCACACCCGCATCATCCGCCAACTTCTGAAACAGCCCTATGTCCTTTTGAATGAGGTCCATGGTGAAATTCACATCCCGCGATCCCGACAGGATCAGCTGGCTCTCGGTCTCGTGGACAAAGCTGGTCCCGGACGACATCGCAACCGCCTCATAGGTCATGCCAAGGTCCATGCCCTGCGCCTTCATTACCGTTAACGCCTCACAGACCGTCAACAGGTTCGCCGTGGCAAGGTAATTCGTCATCACCTTGAGAACGCTGGCATTTCCCAATTCCCCCACGTGTAAAATCCGCCGCCCCATATGCGTGAGCACAGGCAGTACGCGATCGAACGTATCGCGGTCACACCCCGCGTAAATACTTATATTGCCCGTATCCGCACGGTGGCACCCCCCCGACACAGGGCAATCCACGGCCACACCACCAGCCGCTTCAACCAGCGCGGCCAACCGCTTTATTTCGTCCGCATCCGTGGTCGACATCTCCATCCATATCTTGCCCGTACGCACCTCTGGCAGCATCTGCTCCACCACTGCCGCACTCGCCGCGGGGCTTGGCAAACATGTGATCACCGCATCACAATCGCGCATCATCTGCGCAGGGCTCCCGCCCTCCTTCGCACCCTCCGCGACCTTGGCCGTCACCAGCTTTTCATCCAGATCATGCACGCTCAGATCCACCCCGTTGCGCAACAAACTACCCGATAGTTTCCCGCCAACATTTCCCAACCCGATAAAACCGATTCTCATTTCCAAGCCCCTTCAACCATTCATCTTTTGACACCCTCATCGCCACAAACCCACTCGTCCATCCCAAAAGCGACCCCTGAAGCTTCTGATCATCCGCGCACCGATACCCTGCGCAGCGCCACCTTGCCGCAACGCGCCCCGCCTCCTACATTTGTTCCAACCCCAGATGAGGAGCACATAAATGTCCATCCGCCCCACACTAGAAACCCGTGCAGCCCAGCCCACCATGGAAGGCGCAGGCGTCAAACTTCACCGCGCTTTCGGGTTCCAAGACCCAAGCGAGCTTGACCCGTTCTTGCTGTTTGACGACTTTCGCAACGAGCGCCCGATTGACTTCGAGAAGGGCTTTCCATGGCACCCCCACCGCGGGATTGAGACCATCACCTACGTCCTGGAAGGCACCGTTGAGCACTCCGACAGCCTCGGCAACAACGGCACATTGGGTGCCGGTGACGTGCAATGGATGACCGCCGGCAGCGGCATCTTGCATCAGGAAATGCCCCACGGAAACCAGCGCGGACAGATGCACGG
>CBDTVN010000129.1:0-7377 GCA_965364195.1 uncultured Sulfitobacter sp.
CTTTGGCGGCCATCACTAACCCTACCGTCAACAGCTATAAACACATCAACGCCCCGCGCACCATCTCAGGGGCCACATGGGCGCCCAACACGGTGACATGGACAGGCAATAACCGCACCCACATGGTCCGCGTGCCCGGCCCCGGTCGGTTTGAGCTGCGCCTGCCGGATGGTGCCGTGAACCCCTATCTGCTTCAGGCGATCATCATCGCGGCAGGCCTGTCCGGCATCCGCTCCAAGGCTGATCCTGGCAAACGCCACGACATCGACATGTATGCGGAGGGTCACACGATCAGGGACGCGCCCGAACTACCTTTGAACTTGCTCGACGCACTGCGTGCCTATGATGCGGACGAAGGGTTAAAGGCTGCCATGGGTGAGGAGTTTTCGGCCGCCTATCTCAAGATGAAGATGCAGGAATGGAACGATTTCTGTAACCACTTCTCTTCATGGGAAAAAGCGAACACAATGGATATCTAGGCGATAACGCCCCTTCACATGCGAAGGGGCGGACATTACCCCAACCATCCTGACCGTAGAGCGATGGTCGCATACCAAAGCAATGCTGCGCCAACCAAAGTTGACAACAGTACTGAAGGCACAACTCCGATAAGAATAATTGTGAAAACACCTGTCAGCAGGATGCCCATTAGAGACAGAATAAACACCGGAGCGGCAACCTTGCGACGCAAGAGCAATAAGATGCATCCCACTGCACCACCATAGACACCAACGGCAAAGGCCGCAGTCGCCCATGCGGGGCGCGCATTGATAATTAGTTGATACACCTCAGGCATTTGCGCGACCGATGAAGGGTTCGTCTGCACGATATAGTTCAGACACCCTACCAGATACCAAACAAGCCCCAGAACTGCGGCAACCCAAAAAGTAAAATGTGGTTTTGTCTGAGCCATGCAGGCACCTCTTGTTTAGTTTGTGGGCTTAAAGTCGGGCATCGGCAGCATGCCACACTAATTTCCCAAAAGGAAAATTAGTTTACTTAAAATCCCAAATATATGTACTATCGGGATGAATAACTTCACTGCAGGAGCGCGTATCATGACCAAGAGAATTGCTATTATCGGGGCTGGCCCATCAGGGCTGGCGCAGATGCGCGCGTTTCAATCCGCAGCGGCACAGGGCACCGACATCCCCGAGATCGTCTGTTTCGAGAAGCAATCGAATTGGGGTGGTTTGTGGAACTACACATGGCGCACTGGCCTTGATGAATACGGCGAACCTGTGCATGGCTCCATGTACCGCTACCTGTGGTCCAACGGTCCCAAGGAAGGTCTGGAATTTGCGGATTACTCTTTCGAGGAACACTTTGGCAAACAAATCGCCTCCTACCCGCCCCGCGCCGTGCTGTTCGATTATATCGAGGGCCGGGTGAAAAAGGCAGGTGTGCGGGACTGGATCAAGTTTGAGACCGCCGTGCGCTGGGTTGAAAAGGACGGGGAAAAGTTCAACGTTACTGTCTGCGACTTGCCCAACGACAACACCTACACCGAAGCGTTCGACCACGTCATCGTCTGCTCGGGTCATTTCAGCACACCCAATGTCCCACAGTTCGACGGCTTCGAGAGCTTTAAGGGCCGCGTACTCCATGCCCATGATTTCCGCGACGCGATGGAGTTCAAGGACAAGGATATCCTCATCGTCGGCACAAGCTACTCCGCCGAGGATATCGGCAGCCAGTGCTGGAAATACGGCGCAAAATCCATCACAGTCAGCCACCGTACCGCTGCGATGGGATATGACTGGCCGGACAACTGGTCCGAGGTCCCATTGCTCACTCGGATTGACGGCAACACTGCCCACTTCAGGGACGGCACAAGCCGCGATGTGGATGCGGTTATTTTGTGCACCGGCTACAAACACCACTTCGCTTTCCTGCCAGACAATCTGCGCCTCAAAACGGCAAACCGTCTGGCCTCGGCGGATCTCTACAAAGGGGTCGCATACGTGCATGAGCCTGCGCTGTTCTATATCGGCATGCAGGACCAGTGGTTTACCTTCAACATGTTCGACGCGCAGGCATGGTATATCCGCGATGTCATTCTGGGCCGGATCACTTTGCCAGATGCCGCCGCAATGCAAGCGGATGTGGCAGACCGCATCGCCCGTGAGGACGCAGGCGCAAACGATTATGACGCCATCTGGTATCAGGGCGACTACATCAAGGAACTGATTACCGAAACGGATTACCCCACCTTTGATGTAGAGGGTGCCTGTCAGGCTTTCAAATCTTGGAAAAGCCACAAAAAGGCGGGCATCATGACATTCCGCGACAACGGCCATAAATCCGTGATTACTGGCACAATGGCCCCAAAACACCACACACCATGGAAAGACGCGCTGGACGACAGTCTAGAGGTTTATCTACAGAACTAACGCTTCTGAACACGCACAAAGATAAGGGTTTGCTGCAAAGCACCTTTGTCTTTGTATGACACTGCAAATTCCTGCCCGTTTTGCTCAAACATCCGCAGGTCGTAGGCGTCCGGATGATTGACGGAGCTGTCAGATGTCATGGTGGCCTCAGGCCCGAGGCACGTTGCCAATGCAGTGACCAAGCCTTCAAAGGCCTGTCCTGCCACATCCGACCGATACTCGAACGACCAATTGCAATGCACGTGCCTGCCTCCTGACAACGCGAGTGATGTTCGGCAATCGGCTGCTCTCTCGGACAGAGGCATTGTTCCAGAAAGCGATGCCGGAAGAGTAAGCACTTGCGTCATAGTCGATCCGGCCAGCGCGTCAATGTCCGCGCAAAACGTATCAGCGGCGCAGGCAGCCGCCCCGCAAAATGCGAACGCGCAACTCAATATCCGCATTGCACTCACACCTCTTCCCAATCCGCTACATCATTAATCAAAACTATCGCCACCCGTTGAAAAATGACTCTTAACTTCTCAACATGTGGCCCGCGATGTCCCTCATCGTCTAACGCCTTGTTCATACACGCCATCCAATTATCCGCATCAGCCTGCCGTATCGGAACATGTGCATGCATGAGCTTTACATCCATATGCCCGTGTTTCTCTTTGTAATAAGGCCTGCCACCCATAAAACCGGATAGGAAATTGAACTGCTCGGTCCGCGCATGGTCAATGCCATGCCCTCGTCCGTGCAAACGGCGTAAATTCGAACCTTCGGGCAATGTCTCGACAAGATCGTAAAACTGCTCAACCAACGTTCGTAGGGCGCTTTCGCCACCAATGTCGTCCAGTGCCGTCATACCCTACTCCGCAAAAAGGTGTTCACCCTCGATAACCTTGAATGATGTGGGCGGCGTTGTCTTGCTCACCCAATACCAGTCGCCCGCATATTCCATTACAAACCATCCATGCCATTCCGCTTCGCGGGGCCAGATGCTTTGGTACTCCTCCCCCTGCACACGCCATTCACCCTGCGCAGAGCGAGTGCCTTCCTGCGCATAGATGGTCGAGCCATCGGGGTCGAAATACTGGCGATAGCTTACGCCATTCCACTTGCCGACCGCAGTATTACCCGACAGCAGAACGGTAATCTCGTGCGCGGCGAGTTTCACCGACTGCGCATGTGCCATACCTGCACCCATAAAAACCGCACAGATGCAGGCAAACCGGATCACGAACGCGGACGCGATTTTGTCGGGTCAAACGCGGCAAGGTTCTCGGCAATCACTGCTGGTATACGTTTCTGGTGACCATCCAGCTTGCCAATTTCAATGGCTGTGCCCGGGGCAGCATGAGCGACATCTATCCGCGCCATCGCCACGTTTTTACCCAACAACGGTGAGCGTATGGCTGATGTCACCTCACCGATCTGCGCACGCCCGATATGGACGCAATCGCCATGCCCCACATCCACATTGCTGTCGATTTCAATGCCCACCATCTTGCGCATCGGGTTTTCCTTGCGGCGGATCAGGGCATCGCGGCCCATGAAATCATCCGTTTTGGATTTCAGCGGCACGGTAAACCCGATGCCTGCTTCAAATGGATCTGTTTGATCACTGAAATCGTAACCGGCAAAGATGAGCCCAGCTTCAATCCGAACCATATCCAGCGCATCAAGGCCCATCGGCTTGATCCCGTGTTCTTGCCCTTCATCCCAAATGGCATCAAAAATCTCGGCGCAATCTTTGGGGTGGCACATGACCTCATAGCCTAATTCACCCGTGTACCCTGTGCGACTGAGGACAAAGGCTGTACCGCTTTCATTATAAAGACGCGCAGGCGTAAACCGGAACCAACCCAAATGATCAAACTGTGGATTATGCGGGGCAGTCCAGACCAGCTTGCGTAGCAAATCGCGGCTTTCCGGCCCTTGTACAGCGACATTGTGCAACTGGTCGGTGGAAGAACGGATCAGCACTTTTAGTTCTAACTTCTCCGCCAACTCGCGCAGCCATTCACCGCCGTAATCAGCCCCACCAATCCAACGGAAATTGTCCTTGGCCAAACGGAATACCGTGCCATCATCGACCATCCCCCCATGCTCGAAACACATGGCCGTATAGACAACGCCACCAATCGGTAGCGTCTTCATGTTGCGGGTAAAGGCATATTGGCATAGCGCCTCGGCGTCCGGTCCCATAATCTCGAACTTGCGCAGGGGCGACAGGTCCATGATCACGCATTTCTGGCGGCAGGCGTGGTATTCTTCAATCGGTCCCGCATCGGTATAGCAACTGGCCAGCCAATAGCCGTTATACTCCACAAAGTTGCGCGTGTGTTCGGCGAATTTGTCGTGGAAACCTGTCTGCTTGGTCATTTTCGGCTCCGAATCTGGGGTCACACGGGTCGCAATTGCCCGTTGAAATGTTTCTTTACCGCTGTAAGTGCGGACGTGAATATCTGTTGGGTTCCAACCATTAGCGGCTGTTGTGTCATCAGGACAGGCAGAGCTGACGCAGACGATATCGGTAAGCGCACGCAGCAGCACATAATCACCAGGGCGCGACCACGGCTCGTCCGCGTACATCACGCCATGATCATCCAACGACGTGTTGAAGAAGAAGTTGATCGCCATCCAGCCACGGCGCGGAGCGACACCATGGTCTTTGAGCGCGTGATTGAAATTGGTCGAGCAATTTACATGACCGGGATAGCCTGTGTCGTTGTAATATTTCTCGGTACAGGCCATCGCGAAGGCATCATGGCGCCCGCAGGTATCCTGCACCACCTCTACCAGTGGGAGCATTTCCTGATCATAGTACTTCGCATGCAATCCCGGCATCGGATAGGCATGCCCCATCAGCGTGCGCGTGGTGGTAACATCCAACGCATGCTCGATGCCCTTGTCCAACTTGCGCGCCGAGAAACACTCGAAATCAGAACACTGGCGCCCGTCCACATCCATAATCTGAATGTAGTCACCAGCCTTCACAAAGTACGATTCAGCTGTTTGCGTATGCACGCGGATGTCCGCAATGGGATCTGCCAGAGGATCAGGCAGCTTGAAACGGGTGTGCATCTTGAGCGTGGCCCGCTTGATCATAACCGTCAGGGAGGTCGCAGTATCCTGACGCTCGAAATCCATCTTGCCCGCTGGTGCCGCTATGATAACGGTTCCCTCTCGCGAGGCGGCAAACGACGCTTCGGATTTGGCAGGGCTGGTTGCCTCGAAAAGGTGCACAGCCTCTGCCTTACCTAAATCTATCTTGCGGGCATCCAGCCCCATGCGCAGTCCGCGCAGGGATTGATCATCACTGATAAGCAGCGCTTTGAGCCCGCCTGCATCTCCATGGGCCGTGGCGCCGATGAGGCCCGCATCACTGCGCCCGGATGCGTCAATCACAACAATCTCGCAGCGCTGACCGCCTTCATCATTGATCACCGTCAACTGGTCTCCCGCCTCCAGAGGGATAAGCACAGCACCCTGCCCTTCAACAACATAGCGTTCAGTCCCGCGCGGCAGCGAGAACACATTCGGCTGGATAATCTTGCTGGGTTTCGGTGGACCCGGCTGTACTCTAGGGTAGTCGTCTAACATTGAGGTTCTCCAGGCCACCCAGTGTTGCATGAGCGGAATAAATATTTAACAGTGAGAATACATACCCAAAGCGCCACATCAAACAAAATCGGACCAAATGACCAGTCACTTCACCAATTTCATAGGCTGGATCCTGTTTGCACTCTCTGCAATCGGGTTTTGCTTCGCATCTATCTTTGATTTCTGGGCAACGTTGGGGTCGGTATCCTATATGCTTGGCTGTCTAACCTTTATGATTCTCTTTTTCAGGTGCGATGAATGAACACCCTTGCCCTTGGCATGATCGCAGCCTTGTGTTGGGGCTTCCACGACATCTGCGTGCGCTTCCTCAGTCAGAAAACGCCTCTCAGTGCATGCATCTTTACCGTGCTGCTAACGGGACTGGTGTTTCACCTTGGGCTGATGGGTGTCACGGGTGGGTTTGCACCTTTGCCAGCTGAGGCGATGTGGCTCTCCATTGGTGCAGGCGGGTTCTTTGTCTTGGCAACGTTCGGACTATATCACGCTTTCAAACGCGGGCCGGTGCGGCTTGTAGCCCCCCTTATCGCCTCCTATCCCATACTTTCCGTCGGGCTTGCCGCGGCAAACGGTACTGTCATCACACCGTTGCAATGGTTCGCTGTTGCCGCAATCGTTTTGGGTGTTGCGACGGTTGCGGCCCTGTCCGACACCAGCACCGGTGAGGCACCGCCGAAAGGTCCTACGATTTTGTTCTCACTAATCTCAGCAGTGGGGTTTGCCGGGACATTCGCCCTTGGACAGCACGCCGCAGAGCTGAGCGGCGAGATGCCCACGACATTGGTCACCCGCATCCTTGCGGTGGGGCTGACCATTCTGATCCTTCTGGCGTTCAAACTGCCGTTCTGGCCGGGCAAGCGCGCGCTGCCCCTCCTCATCGCTATGGGTATCGCAGACGGCATTGCGCTGTTGTGTGTGCTCGCAGCGGGCAGCCTGCCCGACCCCCAGTATGCCGCCGTAACATCGTCAATGTTTGGATTACTAACAATCTTACTGGCATGGTTTTTGCTTAAAGAGCGAATGTCCTTACACCAATGGGGCGGCTGTATTGTTGCCTTCTGCGGCGTCGGGTATCTGGCGCTATAGCCAGACCCGTCATGAAGGTGGACATGTTCATCCTGGAAATACCGAATTCAAGAAGCATAGGGCCGCGTAAACAGGGACTGTGACGCAAAGGTTTTACGGCTGAGATAGATCTGTACGAAACATGTCACAAAGCGCTTTCACGCGCATCATTCGGAGTGCGATTAGCTGATCCACGGTCACGCTTTGGGCCTTCATGGCGTCGCGCACCATATTTATTGCTTTCAGGGCAGGTGATCTCGATCTACGAAAACTTTAATGAAAAATACAAACTGTACCTGACAAGTGCAGTAGG
>CBDTVN010000130.1:0-7328 GCA_965364195.1 uncultured Sulfitobacter sp.
GACCCCAGCGCAATCCCCGCGATCTCCTCCTTCAGCGCGCGCGCCGATCCGTACATATCCGAGCTGAGTGTGGCGATCCGCGCATCGGGCCACAGCGCATGGGCCTCCTCGCCCAACCGCTCCACGCCGGGGCCAATCGGGGCCATCTTGTCCTCCGCCTCACAGCTGGGACAAGCGGTGGGCATTGGCTTGCTCTCCCCGCATTGATGACAGATCAGACGCTTCAGAAATCTGTGCTCGACCATCCGCGCATCACAATCGTCACAGCCGATCTGATGTCCGCAGGCACGGCACAGCGTTACCGGCGCATAGCCACGGCGGTTGATGAACAGCATCGCCTGCTCGCCACGCTCCAGCCGTGCATCGACTTCCTTTTTGAGCGTAGGAGACACCCAGCGATCCGACGGTAATCCCTCGCTACGCATGTCAATTGTTCCCATCGTAGGCATCTCGGCTGGGCCAAAACGCGAGGTCAACTCCAGTTTGGTATACTTGCCTGCCTGCGCGTTGGCCCAACTCTCAAGGCTGGGCGTTGCAGAGGCCAGTACGACATGAGCCCCGCAGATTGAGGCCCGCAGAACCGCCATGTCCCGCGCGTTATACAGTACACCGTCCTCTTGTTTGTAGGAGGTGTCATGCTCCTCATCGACCACGATCAACCCAAGGTTTTGGAAGGGTAAAAACAGTGCAGAGCGCGCGCCAATCACCAGTTGCGCCTGCCCCTGACCCACCATGCGCCAGATGCGCCGCCGCTCCGTCATGGTAGCACCGGAATGCCACTCGGCTGGTTTCGCGCCGAATCGTGCCTCGACCCGCGTATAAAACTCAGCCGTCAGCGCAATCTCCGGTAACAGCACCAGCGCTTGGCGTCCCGCACGCAGCGCTGCCGCAACCGCCTCCAGATAGACCTCCGTCTTGCCCGAGCCTGTCACCCCGCGCAGCAGAGTCGTGCCGTAGTCGCCAGAGGTCACTGCCGTCGCCAACACCGCCGATGCCGTAGCCTGATCTTCTGTAAGTTCTTTGCTGGGCAAATCAGGGTCAAGGCGCTGGAATGGCAGGTCGCGCGGGCTGTCTTCCTCATGCACGACACCCTGCTTCACCAGCCCTTTGATGACCGAGGATGTAACCCCCGCCATCTCCGCCAATTCCTTAAGCGTGAACGACAAATCGCCATATTCCGCGAGTGTCTCCAGCACTTTGGTGCGCGCAGCTGTCACACGGTCAGGCTCTCCATCACCGCGCCTGTAAATCTTGCGCATCGACGGGGGATCACCAAGGCCCGGTGCGCGGGTGGTGAGGCGCAGCATCGCGCTCAGCGGCGTCAACGTATAGGCGGCGGATTTCTCCAAAAAGCTGACCATTTCCGGCCGCATCGGAGCCGCATCCAGCACCCGAATGACCGAGCGGACTTTGCTATATTCATAGTCGCCCTGCCCCGCGCCCCAGACAACACCAATCACCTTGCGCGGTCCCAACGGCACCTCGACAAAGGCGCCCAAATGGCACCCGCCTTCGGGCGCTTTGTAATCCAGCGCACGGTCGAGCGGTTGCGTGGTTAGCACAGCAACCAGCGCACCTTCGTCAAAGAACAGTTTGGGGGACAAGCGGGGGTATCCTTACGCCTTGTTGGGTTGAGGGCTTTCAGCATCGCATATCATAGGCTAAAGCAAGTCCCAGCATACCTGTTAGCGCGCCCATTCCAACCCGATAGGACCCGATATGAAATTTTTTGTAGATACCGCCGAAATCAAAGACATCGCCGAGCTGAACGATCTTGGCATGGTCGACGGGGTGACAACCAACCCCTCGCTCATCCTGAAATCAGGCCGCGATATCATGGAAGTGACCAAAGAAATCTGTGATCTGGTCGATGGTCCCGTTTCTGCCGAAGTCGTTGCAATGGAAGCGGACGCTATGATCGCCGAAGGTCGCAAGTTGGCCGAGATCGCCGAGAACATCACAGTGAAGCTGCCGCTCACATGGGACGGCCTCAAAGCATGCAAAGTGCTGTCAGGCGAAGGCAAAATGGTCAACGTGACCCTGTGCTTCTCCGCCAATCAGGCGCTTTTGGCAGCAAAAGCGGGGGCAACATTTATCTCGCCGTTCATTGGCCGCCTTGATGATATCGACCTTGATGGCATGGACCTGATCGAGGACATCCGCACGATCTATGATAACTACGGCTATGATACACAGATCCTCGCGGCCTCCATCCGCCATGTTGGCCACGTGCGTGAATGTGCGCTGGTCGGTGCCGATGTGATGACCGCCCCGCCGGAAGTGATCCGCAAGCTGGCATCGCACCCGCTCACCGATAAGGGTTTGGAGCAGTTCATGAAGGATTGGGCCAAGACCGGTCAGAACATCCTGTAAGTCTAGCCTTGCGTGCCCAACAAGGCGCGCAAATGCTTCGGGCTCAAAGGGAAGAGCGGCGCGGGGATATGTGGTTCAGTCTGTTTCATGACGATCAGCATATTCCGCGCCGCTTTATAAAGTAGGGGAATGGGCAGCCTGCCCTCCCCGACACGGCAAATTTGGCACGATCACCAGATGTAATGGCAAAAAAAAGCAGAAATTGAATATCTGCCGTGCTAAGAAACAGTCAAAACAAGATGAGAGCAGCATGAGCAGCAGCCCAAAAATAGACGACTCCCTGCGCGAAGCTATTATTTCGCAGCCCGACGTGATTCTGGATGACAGCGATGTTATGCAGGCTCTGATTGCGGCCAATGAAAAAGCGATGGGCGGTAATATCGTCGATCTGCGTGGGATCGCGATGGAACGCCTCGAGACGCGGTTGGACCGGCTTGAGGATACCCACCGCAGTGTGATCGCTGCGGCCTATGAGAACCTCGCTGGCACCAATCAAATCCACCGCGCGATCCTGCGGATGCTGGACCCGTTCGAATTCGAAGAATTCTTGCGCAACCTGGGCGGAGAAGTTGCCGAGATTTTGCGCGTGGACACGGTCAAGTTGGTGCTCGAATCCGTTCAAAGCGACAATGACCCCGCTGTCCAGCGCCTTGGCGATGTCTTGAGCGTGGCCGAACCCGGTTTTATCGACCGCTACCTCACCCAAGGGCGCGGCGGCACAGTGCGGCGGGTTACCCTGCGCTCGGTGCAAGACGCCTCCGAGCAAATTTACGGTCCCAATGCCGAGTGGATACGCTCCGAGGCGTGTCTCAAGCTCGATTTTGGCGCGGGCCGCCTGCCCGGCATGCTTGTGATGGGTGCCGAGGACCCGCATATGTTTGGCCCGCAGCAAGGCACTGACTTGCTGGGCTTTTTCACTGGCGTTTTCGAGCGGTCCATGCGCCGCTGGCTGTCTTGAGCGATCCGCTAGATACACTTGCTATATCTCCCGCCGCGCGGGACGCCCTGCAAACATGGCTGGAACAACAGCGCGCCCTGAAAGGGGCCGCTGACAACACAGTGACCGCCTATCGCGGTGATGTAACCGAATTTCTTGCGTTTATGAGCGTGCATCACGGCGGCACCGAGGGCCTTGGCGCGCTGTCAAAAATTACCGTGAGCGACATGCGCGCATGGATGGCGCGCACCCGCAGCGCCGATGTCGGTTCCCGCAGCCTTGCGCGCAAGCTCTCAGCGGTCAAAGCCTTCTATCGCTGGCTGGCAGAGCGAGAGGGGTTTGAGCCGACCGCGGTCCTGTCCACCCGTTCGCCTAAGTTTACCAAGAAGCTGCCACGCCCGTTGGCCATTGATGCGGCGCGAGAGTTGATCGACTGTGTCGAGACCCAGGCGCGCGATCCGTGGGTTGCGGCGCGCGATGTGGCTGTGCTCACGCTCCTTTGGGGGTGTGGACTTCGGATATCGGAGGCGCTGGGGCTCATCGGAGCCGATGCACCCCTGCCCGATGTGCTCAGGATCGTTGGCAAAGGCGGCAAAGAGCGTGTGGTGCCTGTTCTACCCGCGGCCCGTGATGCGGTTGAGACCTATCTGCGTGCTTGTCCCCATGCGGCAGAGCCCAAAAGCGCTTTGTTTCGCGGCGTGCGCGGCGGTGCGCTCTCTGCGGGTGCAATCCAGAAAGTTATGGCGAACGCCCGCATGCAACTGGGCCTGCCTGCCAGTGCGACGCCCCACGCCATGCGCCACAGCTTTGCAACACATCTGCTGGACGCTGGTGGTGATCTGCGCGCGATCCAAGAGTTGCTGGGCCACGCTTCCCTCTCGACCACACAGGCCTATACCGCCGTGGACACCCTGCGTCTGATGGAAGTCTACAACCGTGCACATCCGCGTGCCTAACCGTTTTGTGTTTGCACCCCCTTCGTTGATTTGCGAGACACAACCATGACAATTCGCCAAAAAGCTCTCGCCGTCCATTTTCTCACCGGAACCGGTGCCGTCTTTGCCATGCTGGCCATGCTGGCCGCAGTGCAGACGCAATACGACATGATGTTTCTCTGGCTGGTTGTCGCGTTCTTTGTGGACGGGATCGACGGTCCATTGGCGCGCAGGTACAATGTAATGACCAACGCGCCCGAATTTGACGGCGAGCTGCTGGATTTGATCATCGACTATCTCACCTATGTGTTCATTCCCGCCTTTGCGCTCTTCACCTCGGGCCGTATGGACGGATGGAGCGGGTGGTTCATGCTCATCATCGTGACCTTTGCCAGTGCGATGTATTTTGCAGATACCCGCATGAAAACAAAGGATAACTCCTTCTCTGGCTTTCCCGGTTGCTGGAATATGCTGGTACTCGTGATCTTTGCGCTCAATATCCCGTGGTACATCAGTTTGGTGCTCGTGACGTTTCTCGCCATCACGATGTTTGTACCGCTTAAATTTGTGCACCCCGTGCGCACAGAACGCTGGCGCGCGATTACACTGCCCATGGCGCTATCGTGGACATTCTTTGCAGGCTGGGCCGCATGGGTGAATTTCCATCCAGAAAGCTGGGCCGCGTGGGGTCTGGTTGTGACGTCTATTTACTTGCTCTTTGCGGGAATCTTTCAGCAGATTTTGTATGATGGCCGCGATCTCTAGGGTCTTCTAGATCAAAAACCCGCCAGCGCCTTCATGCCGCAAAAGGGCGACCTTTGTCTCGACCCCGCCTGCACCCGAAAATCCCGTCAGCCCCTTTGCCCCCATCACGCGGTGGCACGGAATAATTATTGGAATTGGATTGCCCCCGCATGCCTGCCCCACTGCTTGGGCTGGAACGCCAAGTAGCTTGGCAATGTCACCGTAGGTGCAGGTATCGCCAAAGGGGATCGCAGACATCGCGGCACAGACATCGCGCTGAAAATCCGACCCTTTGACCCGCATCGGCAGATCAAACTGCTCCAATGCACCGGCATCATAGGCCAACAGTTGCCGCCGCGCTTCGTTCAGCACCTCTGTGCCGTCCTCGGCCACCGCACGCCCCCAATTCAGAGCCGTTATGTAATGATCCTCTTCCACAAGGATTAAATCGCCAAATTGTGTGGGGACAGTGCATGTTTTCATGGGGAGAGTATGGGCGCATCGCCCTGCACACTCAATCCGAATGATGCGTAGAATACGTGAGGGGCAGACCTTCGCCCACCCCTCGCTTGATTTTAGATGGCTTCGTCACAACGGGCGCAAACGCCCTCATGGCTGTGGCTGCCAACGTCTGGCAGCACTTTCCAACAGCGCGCGCATTTCGCACCATCGGCCTTAGCGAAGGACACCGCAACACCCGCAATGTCCGGCACGCGGAAGGCATCCGCAGGGGCTGCATCGCCAGTCACCGTGATCGCAGAGGTGATGGTCACATCCTCGAACGACACGCTCTCAAGGGCTGCACGCTGCTCTGCGTCCTCGACATAGACGGTAGGTGCCGCTTCCAGCGAGGCACCAATGACCTTATCCGTACGCTGCACTTCGAGGGCGGCAGTCACAACACGGCGGGCGGCACGAACGCGTGCCCATTTCGCTGCCAACTCATCATCCAGCCACCCATCCGGCGTGGTGGGGATATCCTCAAGGTGGATCGAGCTGCCTTTACCGTCGAACCGCTCAAGCCAGACTTCCTCCATTGTGAACACCAGCACGGGGGCAAGCCATGTTGTCAGGCGGTGGAACAACAGATCCAGCACCGTGCGTGTCGCACGGCGGCGCAGGGTGTCGGCGTCGCAATAGAGCGCATCCTTGCGGATATCGAAGTAGAAGGACGACAGATCAAGCGTCGCAAACTCAAAGATCGCGCGGAACACCCCTTGGAAATCAAATCGCGCATAGCCCTCGCGCACAACGGTATCCAGCTCTGCCAGACGGTGCAGCACCCAACGCTCAAGCTCTGGCATATCGGCCACGTCAACACGGTCCGCCTCGGTAAAGTCATTCAGCGCGCCCAGCATATAGCGCATGGTATTGCGCAAACGGCGGTAGCTGTCGGCAGTGCCTTTGAGGATTTCATCACCGATCCGCTGGTCATTGGTGTAATCCGTCTGCGCCACCCACAAGCGCAAGATATCCGCGCCATATTGCTGGATGATCTTGTCAGGCACGATGGTGTTGCCGACGGATTTGGACATCTTCATGCCCTTCGCATCTAGCGTGAAACCGTGCGTGACTACATTGCGGTAAGGCGCGTGGCCTGTGGTACCAACGGACTGCAGCAGCGACGAATGGAACCAGCCGCGGTGCTGGTCGGTCCCCTCCATGTAGACATCAGCGATGCCATCCTCTGAGCCATCCGCGCGGTCACGCAAGGTGAATGCGTGGGTGGAGCCGGAATCAAACCACACGTCCAAGATATCAGTCACTTGGTTATAGTCATCGGGGTTCACAACACCGGCAAGGAAACGCTCCTTCGCGCCCTCCTCATACCACGCGTCTGCACCTTCAACTTCAAATGCCTCAACGATACGTTGGTTCACCTCGGCATTGCGCAGCAGAAAATCAGCATCCGTCGGCAGCTTGCCTTTGAGGGTGAAGCAAGTGAGCGGCACACCCCACGCGCGTTGACGCGAAAGCACCCAGTCAGGGCGCGCCTCCATCATCGCGTGCAGGCGGTTGCGACCGGACTTGGGCGTCCAGTTCACATTGTCGATTTCGGTCAACGCACGTTCACGGATGGTTTTGCCGTGCATATCCAGACCGTCACCCACGGTTTTGTCGATGGCCGCAAACCACTGTGGCGTATTGCGGTAGATCACGGGCGCTTTGGAGCGCCAGCTGTGCGGATAGCTGTGCTTGATCTTGCCGCGCGCCAGTAGACCGCCGACCTCGACCAACTTGTCGATCACGGCACTGTTTGCGTTACCCTCTTTGCCGTTCGGCTTGAGGATAGCCTTGCCGCCAAAGAACGGCAGATCATCGCGGTAACGGCCATCGGG
>CBDTVN010000131.1:0-7302 GCA_965364195.1 uncultured Sulfitobacter sp.
TCATACGTCCATGCACGGTTGTCTTTCCACCACTGCGTCACCTCCATGAGAACCTGTGTCTCGCGCGCGTCCAGCTCTCGCGGGTCCATCTCGAAGCCCATGTGCCGCTGTGCCGCGACCCATGCGCGAAAAGTGATATCATGGGTGCGACCAGACGTGTGGCACACGCGCGGCCCCACATGGCTTCCCGTCACAGCGGCAGGCAGGAATAGCGCTGCATTATGCTGGATGCGCAACCGTTCGGATGCGTCATTACTGTCCGACAGCCACACCCGCTGGGTTCGGGACAGAATGCCAAAATCAATACGCCCCCCACCTGATGCACAGCTCTCGATCTCGACCAACGGGAAATCAGCGCGCAGCCGATCAAGCAACGCATACGTCCCGCGCGTCTGTTCGGCATCAGCAAAAGGCAGAACGCGATTATGATCCCATTTGAGATAATCAATTTCGGTATTACGCAGGATAGCTGCGATGCTCTCATAGAGGTATTCGCGCACTTCCGGCAGGGCCATGTTCAACGCTTTTTGCTGTCGCCCCATCGTCTGGTCCTGCGCGCCAAGTGCCCAGTGCGGGTTTGCGCGAAAGATATCGCTGTTTTCATTTATCATCTCTGGCTCGAACCACAGACCGAAGGTCATGCCAAGACTGTGCACATGGTGTATCAGCGGGGAAAGGCCATCGGGATATTTGCGCGGATCAACGGTCCAGTCGGCCAAGCTGCGGGTATCGTCATCGCGTTGGCCGAACCAACCATCATCCAGCACAAACCGCTCTGCTCCGAGGGCGGCGGCGCGCGTGGCAATATCTTCGAGGACAGGCAGTTGGTGGTCGAAATACACCGCCTCCCAGCAGTTATAATGCACCGGGCGCGGAGCATCACGCTTGGGCCATATGACGATACGGTCACGTACATGGCGCTGGAAGCTGACAGCGCAGCCATTCAGACCCGTGTCGGAATAGGTGACATAGAGGGGTGCCGTCTTGAACTGTGTTCCCGCCTGCATCTCCGTGTGGGCGGCATTGCCCCACTGGACCTGACGTCGCCCGTCCTGCAACTCCTCCGCGATCATCTTGTGACCACCCGACCAGCCGTAGTGAAAGGCGTAGCATTCGCCCTGCGTATTCGTCGCCCCCACGGCGGGAACCAACAGACCTGGGAAATGCTCATGACCTGTGCGGCCTGTGCGGTTTTCACGCAACCGGATGCCTGCGGACCATGGCGTGCGGTTGAGTTGGAATTCACCACACCAGCGGCCCGAGACGTCTATCATCTCGTCCGAGTTTTGCGGCGCCGGTAGCACAGGTGCCGCAAGCCAGTCCAGATGCACAGGGCGCGTCGCGTCAAGCGTGGTCTGGCAGATGATGATATGTGTTTGCGCATCGACGGTAAAATCAAACGTCAGCGTCAGGCCGTTTTTTTCATCAGTACAAATCAAACTCAGCGCGCCATCCTCACGCACATCTTGGAACCGGAACGTAGGCAGGATCTGCGTGCCGTCCATATCCCTCACGATCAAGCCGGGCTGGCCGGGAAAAGTGCGCGCAGCCTCGGGGCACAGCGACACATCAGGGTTTGCATCCAGCATACCGCCCGTCACATCAATTGCGTGCGCGGCACATACCGCCTCCAGATCCTCCTCCAGCGGCAGGCTTGCGCCCCAATAGACCACATACGGGAGGCGGTCATTTTCAACCGCCAGCACAAGGGTTTGCCTGTCATCATCAAGGCGGAATATCTTCATCATCACGCTCTACTTTACGGCCCCGAGGGTCAGGCCCGCGATAAAGTGTTTTTGCATCAAAAAGAACATCGCAACCGGCGGCAAGGCCGCAACAATCGATCCCGCGCTCATCAAATGATAGGCAGCGCGAAACTGCGAATTGAATTCAGTAATGCCTGCGGTGACGGGTTGCGCACTTGGCCCTTGGGTCAGGACCACGGCCCAAAAATAGTCGTTCCAGATAAAGGTAAAGATCAGCACCGCAAGCGCAGCAAGCGCAGGTTTCATCAACGGTAGCACAACATAGACAAAAATGCGCCACTCCGCGACCCCCTCGACCCGCGCAGCTTCGATCAATGGAAAGGGCAACGCGCGGATAAAGTTGCGCATGAAAAGCGTGCAAAATCCGGTCTGGAAGGCGATATGGAACAGTACGAGCCCCTGAATACTATCGTACATCCCCAGATTGATCGTTAGGTCACGCACCGGCACCATCAAAATCTGGAACGGGACAAAGTTCCCCGCGATGAACATGAAAAAGATGATCAAGTTCCCTTTGAAACGGTAAATTCCAAGGGCAAACCCCGCCATGCTCGACAGCGCAACAGCGCCGATGACAGTAGGAATGGTGATGAACAGTGAGTTCAGCAAATAGCGCGGCATGTTACTCTCGAAGAAAACCCTGCCGTAGTTGGCGAAGCCTTCAAAGCTGGACGGCCAGCCCCAATAATTACCATTGGTGAAATCTGCCGCTGGTTTGATGGAAAACATCGCCACAGCAATCAGCGGCAACAGCCAAACGATCAGCGCAAACGGCAAGAGGGTCTGATACGATAGCTGCCATCGGCGCGACCGTTTCTCGATGGGTGTCGGAAACATCAGTGCGCCCCCCGCTCGTCACGCCACATGGAATAGAGAAAATATGCGATGAACAGCAACATGATAAAGAACAGCACCACGGCAATGGCAGAGCCGTACCCCATGCGAAAACCGAACTCCGACAGCGATTCCTCGAACATATAAAACGACAGGACACGCGTTGATCCGAACGGTCCGCCGTTGGTCATGATACTGATCAGGTCAAACGACCGCAGCGCGCCGATGATCGTGACAACAAAGGCAATGAATGTCGCGGGTTTGAGCTGGGGCAGAATAATGTACCACAGCATTTTATAGCCCTTGGCCCCGTCAAGGCGCGCGGCCTCTACCTGCTCTGGATCGACGGCGTTCAGGCCGGTGAGATACAGGATCATGCAATACGCCGTTTGTGGCCAGAGACCCGCAGCGATGATGCCATAGGTTGCCATCGACGGATCACCCAGAATGTTCACCGGGCCCGTTCCAAACACCGCCAAAATCGCATTGAGCAGCCCCTCACGCGGAAGATAGAACCACGAGAAGACAAGACCCACAACCACTTGGGAAATCACAAACGGAAAGAAAAACAGCGACTTATAAATGCGGATGCCGCGAACAGTTTGGTTTAGAAACAACGCGATGAACAGACCCGCAGGCACGGCAAGGAGATACAGCACCAGCCACTTTAGGTTGTTCCAGAACGATATTTCGAACTTGCGGTCCATCTGTTGATCGCCAATACCCAGCAGGCGTTCATAGTTGGCAGTGCCGACATAGGTCTTTTCGCCCAACCCGTCCCACTCGTGGAAGCTGATGCCAAAACTTTGTCCGATAGGGATGATGACATAGACTGCAAAGAACAACAGCGCAGGCAACAGAAACAGCCACGGTGTGATCGCAATCTCATTGCGCTTGTACCAGCTGCGCTGAGCGGGCTTTGCTAGTGATGTCATGCCGTGCCTCCAAGGATCAACACATGCGAAAACTGCAACGCGGCTTACGGATGGGTTGGGAAATGGGGATACGCCTCTCCCGATGCAGGGAGAGGCGCGGTATTTTAGACTATTTGTAGATGCGCTGACGCGCTTCTTCGAGACGCTCAAGAATATCATCAAGGTTATCCGGGAAAACCATGAATTCTTGCAGACCTTCCATCCCGACGCTTGCCATCTCAGCAGGGAAGTCGCGGTCAAAGAACTGCGCCACGCCACCCTTGGAATTGTTGGACAGCATCTCAAAGCCCTGCTCGAGGAACTCGTCTGCATCAATACTGGAGGCCGCATTAATGGGAAGCTGGCCCAAAGCATCACCTGCATTGATCTTGGTCTGAACCGCAGCAGATGTGACATATTTCAGGAACGCACGCGCGGCATCCTTGTTGGCCGCACCGGATGGGATGTGGAACGTATCCGTTGGCGCATCCTCACCTTGTGGTACGTCCGCAATGAGTGGGAACTGGTAGAAATCAATCTGGCTATCGTCCAGCCCTGCTTCACGCATTGGCGCGACTGCAAAGTTACCCATCAGATACGATGTCGCTTCCCCATCAACCATAAAGTTGAGCGCTTCCTGCCATGAATACGACTGATGATCAGGAATAAAACCGCCCATGTCGATCAACTTGCGCCAGTTGGCAAAGGATTCGCGAACACGCGGATCGGTCCACTCGACCTCTCCGCGGGCCAACTGCATGTGGAAGTCAAACCCGTTGGTGCGCATGTTCATATAGTCGAACCAACCACCGGCTGTCCAAAGGAACTTGGTCCCGATAGCATAGCATGCACGACCCGAGGCAACGATTTTTTCGCAATTCGCAAGCTCTTCGTCAAAGGTTACAGGCTCGGTCAGGCCCAGTTCCTTGAAGATATCTTCGCGGTAATACATGCCCCACTGATAGTAGGTGTACGGCACGCCGTATTGTTTGCCGTCGATGGTAAGCGCGCCTTTGACTGAGTCCAGACCCGGAAAGTCGCCGTTGGCGTACATATCCGAGATGTCTTCGAACAGGCCTGCGGCCACGTATGGACCCATACGGTTGGCCGCATACCAGTTCACCACATCCGGCGGGTTTGCACCCAGCGCGTTGCGGATTTGGGTCTTCCACGCATCGCGGTCCACAACCGTCAATTCGATGTTCAGGTCCGGGTGCAGCTCGTTGAAGCCGGTGACCAGCCCTTCCATCACCGCGCGAGGCGCAGGGTTGGACATGTCGGATGTGATTTTGAGATCGCCAGACAATTGGTGGCCGTCGGCGAATGCAGTTGTTGCAGTGATGCCAACCGCGGCGAGCGTCGTCAGCGACGCCTTCATAATGGAATACATGGTATCCTCCCTAGTGCTTCCTTACAGAAAACCTGTCTCATTATATGAAACTTAGTTTTGAATGTTGATATTAGACCGCAAGTGCCTTAGCTTTGTCAACAGGCAGGCTACAGCGTGCCAACATTTAACGATGCGGCACGAGACATATGGGGGTGTAGGATGGGCGTTGTGACCGGAGACGGCACAGTCGGAAAAGCATTGGAAGTGCTTGATCAAGTGGCACAAATGGGCCGCCCCGTTCGCATGCGCGAGTTGTTGGAAGCGTCCGAGTTTCCGAAGCCTACGCTCTACCGGCTCCTGCAAACGCTCACGAACCAAGGCATGCTGCGCTATGACATTGATACTCAGACGTATGCGCCCGGTCTACGGCTGGTACGCCTCGCTCATTCCGCGTGGTCGCAAGCGTCACTCGCACCGATTGCGCGTATCCATCTGGATGCTTTGGCATCAAATCTGCGAGAGGCGATACATCTTGCCCAGATCGACAATGGTCAGGTTCTGTTTATCGACAAACGTCAGGCCAGCACACGCTTTTCCACGCTGGCGCAAACAGGACAGGTTGCACCAGCCTATTGTACAGGTGTCGGCAAAGCGATTCTTGCCCATCTACCTGAGGCAGAGCTTGAACGGACCATCCAACAACAAGCATTTTTACAATACACACCTGCAACCCATACCTGCGCTGAAACGTTGATGCTTGAGTTGAAAGACATCCGCGCCGAGGGAGTCGCATTTGACCGTGAGGAGCACGAAGTGGGCATTATTAGCATTGCAGCACCCATTCTGACGCCAGCACATAAGGTCATTGGCGCGCTTTCGATCGCAACCGCTACAAACCGCCACACACTGGACCAACTTAGCGCCTTCCGCCCTCCGCTATTGGAATGTGCAGCAAAAATTGGGGCCGAAGCACTATTATGGCACGCCCCCACACTTCCATAGCCGAGAGGAACAGACCCCATGTCACGCGTAGTCATGAAAGACGCCATCAAAAAATACGGGGACGCACAAGTCATCCACGGGATCGACCTCGAAATTGAGGATGGCGAGTTTTGCGTCTTTGTCGGGCCATCGGGCTGTGGCAAATCCACCTTGTTGCGCATGGTTGCGGGCTTGGAGGAAACCACTAGTGGTACCATGAGCATCGGGGAGCGCGATGTCACCACCATGGACCCTGCGGAGCGTGGTGTCGCGATGGTGTTCCAGACTTATGCACTTTATCCACACATGACAGTGCGCGACAACATGGGGTTCGGCCTCAAGATGAACGGTTTTCCCAAGGCCGAAATTGTGGAGAAGGTTGCAGAGGCCACCCGCATCCTCAAGCTCGAAGAATACCTCGACCGGAAACCTGCCGCCCTGTCGGGAGGCCAAAGACAGCGCGTTTCGATCGGACGCGCGATTGTGCGCGGTCCCGAAGTGTTCCTGTTCGACGAGCCGCTGTCGAACCTTGACGCGGAACTACGCGTCGAGATGCGGGTGGAGATTGCGCGCCTTCACAAAGAGATCGGTGCAACGATGATCTATGTCACCCATGATCAGGTGGAGGCGATGACATTGGCCGACAAGATCGTTGTTTTGCGTGCGGGTCGGGTGGAGCAGGTTGGCGCGCCCCTTAATCTTTACCGCGACCCCGATAACAAATTTGTGGCGGGCTTTATTGGCTCCCCCGCGATGAACTTTCTCGATGGCGTATCAACGGGCAGCTCTATCACCCTCGATGATTTGGCTGGCAATCATACGCTTGCGCTCGCTCATCCCTCCGCTGGCACAGAAATCACGATGGGCATCCGCCCCGAGCATATCGAAATTGATCAAAGTGGCGAGACGCATATAGTTGATCTAACCGAAGCATTAGGTGGCGTATCCTATGTGCATCTGGTGTCAAACAACGGCGCAAAAATCATTGTGGAAGAGCGTGGCGACATTCGCTCGAAGGAAGGAACCCGTGTTAGTGTAAAGTTCGCTCCAGAGCGCGCACTGCTTTTTGACCGAAAGACCGAGAGACGCATTCGCTAAGGTCTTCTGCCGTTTTCGAATTTCGAGGTGTCCGAGATCTGTTTGTAATGCGCGTAGAATATATGCGCACGTTTTGCCCCTGTCGGAAAAGTGGAAGAGGGGTGACCTGCCCAGTTTTAAAGAAGCACTCCGATGGCAAATTATAAAATTCGAGGCGGCAAGATTGCTCCACCACGCTGGACTGCAATGGCTTTGTTAAGTGTGCATGCAGGGCTTTGTTGCATGGATGACGCTTGAGGCAAATCTAGCCCTTTCCCTGGTGTTCAGGTCACACGTTCGAACTGCGCTTTGCCAAGCACAGTCATGCGGTTCATTGTTTTTGCTGCGAAGCGCGTTTCAGTGATCTGATTGTCGCGTTTTCGAGCCTGCAGGCTTCCTC
>CBDTVN010000132.1:0-6616 GCA_965364195.1 uncultured Sulfitobacter sp.
TGGCTGGTGGTGACGCGCAACACGCTCACCCACGAGATCAGGGACGTCAAACTCGCCCGCGATGTGGCGCGCAGCAGAGGGCGCAGCACATGACCCAGAAAAACCGGCTATCGGGCGGTCAGATTGATCGCGACAAGCCCCTGAAGTTCATGTTCGACGGAAAGCATTACACCGGTCATGCCGGCGATACACTGGCTTCTGCACTTCTCGCCAATGGCGTGCGCTTGATGGGACGTTCATTCAAATATCACCGACCGCGCGGGCCGTTGACCGCAGGTTCAGAAGAGCCCAACGCGCTGGTGGAGTTGCGCGGCGGTGCGCGGCAAGAGCCCAACACCCGCGCCACCACAACCGAGCTATATGACGGATTGCTTGCGCGCAGCCAGAACCGCCTCGGCTCGCTGAAATTCGATCTGCTCGCAATCAATGACCGCTTCTCGAACTTCCTGACTGCGGGGTTCTACTACAAAACCTTCATGTGGCCCGCTGCATTTTGGGAGAAGGTATACGAGCCGATCATCCGCCATGCGGCGGGCCTTGGCTCTCTCTCGCTCAAGGATGATCCTGACGTCTACGACAAAGGATTCTTGCACTGTGATCTGCTGATTATCGGTGCAGGTCCTGCGGGTCTGGCTGCCGCGCTCACCGCAGGGCGGGCGGGTAAGGATGTGATCCTCGCGGATGAGGATTTCCGCATGGGCGGACGGCTGAATTCCGAGACACATACGCTCGGCGATGGGTCCGGCGCAGAGTGGGCGGCGGCAACGGTGGCCGAACTCTCCGCCCTACCCAATGTCCGCCTCATGATCCGCACCACAGTCATCGGCGCATTTGACCACGGCATTTATGGCGCAGTGGAGCGGGTAAGCGATCATGTCCACACACCTGACACCGACAAACCCCGCCAGATCCTGTGGCGGATCTATACCAAACAAACGATCCTCGCGGCTGGGGCCATCGAGCGGCCTATCGCTTTCGAGAACAACGACCGTCCCGGTATCATGCTCGCCTCCGCCCTGCGCACCTACACCAATCGCTATGGTGTGACCGCGGATCGTCGTGTGGCGATCTTTACCAACAATGATGACGGCCACCGCACCGCCGCGGACCTGCACGCAAAGGGTGTGAAAATCGCCGCTGTCGTGGATGTGCGCGCCGATGCGCCGCGTAGTTTCGACTATGAGGTGCTGCACGGTGAAGTGGTTGATACAAAAGGCCGTCTTGGCCTCACCTTTGCCGAAGTGCGCCTTGGCGATGGCACAATGCGCACGCTGGAGTGTGGTGCGCTTGGAGTATCGGGGGGCTGGAACCCCAATGTTCATATGACCTGTCACCAGCGGGGGCGTCCTACGTGGCATGAAGGTCTGGCCGCATTTGTTCCAGGCGGCACGCTGCCCGCCGGGATGTCGGTGGCGGGTGCTGCAAATGGCGATATGTCCACGGCAGCGGCCCTCCGCGGCGGGGCCGAAGCGGTGCGAAAGGCCATGGGTCTAAAAGGCAAGCGTCCCGCTATGCCTCAAGCGGAGGACGCCCCCGTAAACCTCAAACCGTTCTGGTATGTTGAGGGGTGCAACCGTGCTTGGCTGGATCAGCAAAACGATGTGACCGTCAAAGATGTGAAACTCAGCCACCAAGAGGGCTTCCGCTCGGTCGAGCATCTTAAGCGCTATACCACATTGGGCATGGCCACGGATCAGGGAAAGACATCGAACATGGGCGGCCTTGCCATCATGGCGGAGCTGGCGGGCAAGACCATTCCAGAGGTCGGCACGACGATCTTCCGCCCGCCCTACACGCCCACTGCGATTGGCGTCTTTGGCGGACGGCATCGCGGTAAGGAGTTCCACCCCACACGCCTCACACCCTCGCACACTTGGGCCGAGGAACAGGGCGCAGTTTTTGTCGAAGTCGGCAACTGGATGCGCGCGCAGTGGTTCCCACGCGCGGGCGAGACGACGTGGCGCGAGAGCGTAGACCGCGAGGTGCTGGCAACGCGCAATTCGGCCGGCGTTTGCGATGTGACCACGCTGGGCAAGATCGACGTACAGGGCACAGATGCTGCGACCTTCCTCAACAAAGTCTATTGCAACGGTTTTGCCAAACTGGCCGTAGGTAAAGTCCGCTATGGCCTGATGCTGCGCGAGGACGGCATTGCGATGGATGATGGCACGGCTGCACGGTTGGCGGAGGATCATTTTGTGGTCACCACCACCACCGCCAATGCACTTCCCGTTTACCGCCATATGGAATTTGTGCGCCAGTGCTTGTTCCCCGATCTCGATGTGCAGCTTATCTCAACCACCGAGGCTTGGGCGCAATACGCTGTGGCAGGACCAAACAGCCGCAAAGTGCTGGATAAAATCGTCGATCAGGATATCTCGAACGAGGTGTTCCCGTTTATGGTCTGCGCCAACATCACCATCTGCGGCGGTCTGCGCGCGCGGCTTTTCCGCATTTCGTTTAGCGGGGAGCTTGCCTATGAGATCGCTGTGCCAACTGCCTATGGCGATGCCCTCATCCGCAAGATCATGGAGGCGGGCGCCGAGCATGATATCACCCCTTACGGGACCGAGGCGCTTGGCGTGATGCGCATTGAAAAGGGTCATGCTACGGGTAACGAGCTAAACGGTACCACAACAGCGCAAAACCTTGGAATGGGACGGATGGTCAGCACCGCAAAGGACAGTATCGGCGCGGTCCTGTCGCGCCGTGAGGGCCTCAACCGCGCGGATGATCTGCGGCAGGTGGGCATCAAGCCCGTTGACCCGCGTGATCCGGTTCCCGCAGGGGCGCACCTGATGAACGCCAGCGGCCCAATCGATGCCGCTCATGATCAGGGCTATGCCACCTCCGCGTGCTATTCTCCCACCCTTGGCCACGCCATTGCACTGGGGTTCCTGAAAGACGGGGCAAACAGGTTGGGAGAGCGGATGCGTCTGGTCAGCCCCCTGACGGACGTGAGTGTCGAAGTTGAAATCGTCAGCGCCCATTTTGTTGACCCTAACGGGGAGAGACTTCGTGCATGATCTCAAAACAGTGACCGCGCTTGGCGAAGCGGCGCCGCGCGTAGACAGCTTTGCGCATATCACGATTGCGGAGAATGACGGGCTGGCCCTCGCCTCCGTCGCCGCGCGTATGGGGCGGGAAAAGGCCTGCCGCGCTGCTTTGAAGGGCCTCCTTGGCGCGGTTCCCGAGATTGGCAGAACGATCCTGCGTGATCCTGAGGCAGGATTCTGGATGGGACCGGACCAATGGATGATCGGGGCCCCCCGCGCCACGCACGAGCTGTTGGCTGATCAGCTCAAAGAGCTGATGGGCGATGCCGCTTCCGTGACTGAACAATCGGGCGCTTGGGTTTGTTTTGACGTGACCGGATCTGCGATGGAGGACTTTTGCGAGCGCATCTGCGGTGTACCGATCCACCGGATGGTAGCGGGGGATGCTCAGCGTACGGTCATTCACCAGTTGGGCTGCTTCGTACTGCGCCGCGAAGCCGAGGACCACATCCGCATCCTCGGCCCCCGCGCCTCGGCAAAAACCTTGCACCATGCGCTGCTCACCGCGGCACGTTCGCTCGCTCCGTCCTAGTCTCGGCCAGCGCGCAACCCCATTGACTGTGCCCCGCTGTCAGGGTTGAAGTTGGCGCGCAAAGAAGCCGCCCCAACTCAAAAGGACATGCAGATGTTTTTAAAGAACGCTTGGTACGTTGCCGCGTGGGATCATGAAGTCACCCATGCGCTTCAGCAGATTATCGTGCTGGGTGAGAAGATCTGTGTATTCCGCACCGAAGCGGGTGAGTTGGTCGCGCTGGAAGACGCCTGCCCCCACCGAAAATTGCCGCTGAGCAAAGGCCGGATTAAGGGAGACACGGTCGAGTGTGGCTATCACGGGCTGACGTTTGACTGTGCTGGCCAATGCGTCTGGGCACCCGGCACGGGGCGGATTCCGTCGCAGGCGCGGGTGCGTGCCTATCCCCTGCACGAGAAATACGGGCTGGTCTGGATCTGGATGGGCAACCCCGCACTGGCCGACCCGTCAGATATCTTCGAGATCGAGAATTACGACAACCCTGCGTGGGGCATAAATCGCGGTGCCGCGATGGAGTTGGACTGCAACTACCTGCTGATGTGCGATAATCTGCTGGATCCCACCCATGTCGCGTGGGTGCATCAAAGCAGCTTTGCCACTTCTGCCACAAAGGACACGCCTCTGCGCATCACAAAGAATGATGGTGGCGTCATTGTGCACCGCTGGATGATGGATCACGAACCCGCGCCATTCTACAAGAAGGTCGTGGAGTTCGAGGGCAACTGCGATCGCTTGCAACACTATGAGGTCCGCTATCCTTCGCACGCCTTGATCCGTGCGGTTTTCACCCCTGCGGGGACGGGCGGGCCCGAGGGGTCGCTCCATGAAAACACCTTCATTATGGACAGCTATAACTTCATGACGCCCACCACCGAGAGCCAGACCCGTTATTACTGGTTCCAGTTACGTAACATCCGCCCCGAAGACGAGGCGCTGTCCGCGATGATGTCCGAGGATGTACAACACGCCTTTGAAGAAGACCGCGACGTGCTGAACGAAGTACAAAAAGGGATGAGCAACAAGACATCACCCCACATCGACCTGCCCATTGATGGCGGCCAGCTGCGGTTTCGCCGCCAGCTTCAGGCGATGATCAACGAAGAACAGCAGGTAGATCGCCAGATGGCGGAATAAGCCACACTGCAAAAACCCCTGCGCTGGATGTCTCCCGCGCAGGGGGCGATTTAACCTACGACGTTGAAATCAGGGCCGTAAGGATAGCCGGTGATATTCTCGTTGCCGTCCTCGTTGATGATCAAGATATCATGCTCGCGGTAGCCGCCTGCACCGGGGTTTCCTTCCCCAATAGTCAGCATCGGCTCCATCGAGATGACCATCCCGGCCTTAAGCACCGTGTCGATATCCTCGCGCAACTCCAGTCCCGCTTCGCGGCCATAGTAATGCGACAGGATGCCAAAGGAGTGACCGTAGCCGAATGTCCGGTATTGCAACAGGTCACGTTCGGCGAAGAAGTCGTTGATCTTATGCGTAATGTCAGAGCATTTGGCCCTCGGCACCAGCAGGCTCATGCCGTACTCATGGGCCGCGACATTGGCCTCCCATATTTCAAGGCTGGCGTCATCAACCTCGCCCACAAACATCGTCCGCTCAAGGGCCGTATAATAGCCAGAGATCATCGGGAAGGTGTTCAGGCTGAGGATATCGCCACGCTCCAACTTGCGGGTGGTGACGGGGTTATGCGCGCCATCCGTGTTGATGCCAGACTGGAACCAGACCCAACTGTCGCGGATCTCCGAGTCTGGAAAGCGGCGTGCAATCTCCAACTCCATCGCATCGCGACCAGCCATGGCCACGTCGATTTCGCGTGCGCCGACCTTGACTGTCTCGTGGATCGCATAGCCGCCCACGTCAGCCACATTTGCGCCCGCGCGGATCAGGTCCAACTCGGCGAGGGATTTTTGCATACGGCGGCGCATGGTCGCGGGGGCCACATCGATGCACGCCTTGGGCTTGAGGAACTCATCAAGCAGGCCCTTCTGAGTGATGCTGAGATGGTCACCTTCAAAACCAACGGTCTTTCCCGTGCCTGCAACACTTTCAATGGCGCGCCAGTAGTTGTTTCGCTGCCAGTCGGTATAGGTGATATTGTCACCGTGACTGCGCCGCCAAGGCTGGGCCGCATCAATGCCCGCGCTCATGGTCACATTATCAGTTTGCGTCACGACCAGTGCATAAGGGCGGCCAAAGGCGCAGTAGAGAAAGCCGGAGTAATAGGCGACGTTGTGCATTGAGGTGAAGACGCAGGCATCAACGCCTGTAGCCGCCATGTCGGCGCGCAGCATTGTGAGACGCGCCTCGTATTCGGCGGCGGCAAACGGGAGGATGCGATCCCCTTGGTGAAAACGGTACTGCTGTGGACGGTCCATCATAGGCTCCTTCAAAAGCGCAACCGTGACACGATGAAGGGGCAAAAGACCTCCCCCACCGCGAAACGGTAAAGCAAGATCCCGGCGTTCAGGAATGGGGTTGAGGTCTTGCACAGTGTGCTGGCGACGCCATCGCCGACCTATACACAACCCTTGGCCTAGAATGTTGGTATTTGGCAAGTATTTTTTGCACAGCGCTCAGTCCCCGCCCCGCCCCCGTGCCTCACATAACTCGTGCAGCCCTTTTGCAAACGCGCGGGTTGCCACCGAAGGTACTTCCTCCGCGCGGCTCATAATTCCTACCGCACCGCGGGTAGCGGCCATATCAAGAGGGAGCGGCACAAGGTGCCCCTGTGCGATGTCATTTGCCACCACCCCCGCGCTAATGATCCAAACGGTATCAGGGTCCGCCCTGACCACTGTGCGCCCGAATGTGGGCGATGCAGTCTCAATCCGGTTGCGAAAAAGGGGCACGCCTTGGGCAATCAACATGCGCGCCACCAAGGGGCGAATTGCGGAATCTTTCGGCGGATAGAGCACGCGAAACGCATCGAGGGCGGAAAAATCCCGCAAGCCCAGAGCAGGACTGTCAGGACGCGCCACAACCACAACCTCTTCGGAATAGAGCTGTTGAAAACTCA
>CBDTVN010000133.1:0-6425 GCA_965364195.1 uncultured Sulfitobacter sp.
CAGCGGCGGCCGCTACGGCAAAATCCTTGGGCGTGACCGTTGTAAGCTTGGGCAGTCCGACCGAGCCGGGGTTCTGGCTGAAAACACCGCTGGTGAAATCGGAGACCAAGGGCCGCGTCACGAACAAAGAAAATGGCAAATCCTCGGCTGTCACGCTCATTCCCATCGACGGCCCCGCCACCGGCGGAAGCCGCATGTCTTTGCCCGCCATGCGCCTTATTGAGGCCTCCTTGACAGACCTCACCGAAGTTGAAGTCACCTTGGGTGGCTAACTTGCTCTGTAAGAAATGAGGGCGCGTAGTCTACACCACGCGCCCTTCATTGTTTTTCCAGCTAAACTCAATCGATAACATCTGGCCGAGAGCCTAAAGCCCGCGCTTACTTCAGCAGCCGCACAGCTTCTTTGCGCGCAAACGGCTTCATCTTATCGCCGTGCGCCTCAATGAAGCTGCGAACGCGGTCCGGATCATGCTTGCCCAGATCGCGCAGCCATGATGCGATGGCCTTCTGAATAAACCACTGTGGATCGCTGGCATAGTCCGCAGCCCAGCCCAGAACACGCTCGCGTATCTCCAGATCGGTAGGCTTGGGATTGTTCATCTTGGTCCATGGCAGGGTGATGACCAGTGCGGCACGGCGGGTCCACATATGCTCGGAACGGGTCCAGCCCTCAACACGCTCGATGCGGTCAGGATTGGCCAGCAGCCGTTTTGCACCTGCGGCACAGGCGTGATCTGCAATCGCCCAGCTGTCAAAGTCGCGGTACCATGTTGCGATAAGCTGCCATGCGGCCTCATCGTCCGGGCGCATGCGCGCTTGGGTCAGCAGTTTTGCGGCGGCAACGCGGGCCTCGTAAATGTCGGTGCGCCACAGGCCGTCCGCGATGGTCACGCGGTCCTCGATATCCAGCTCTTCGCGCCACTGTTTGGTCAGGTCGTTGATCTGCGGGTTGGTGAGGCCGAGGTAGACACGGTCAACCTTGTGATACTCCCGCATGCCACTGGCGCGTTCGGGGTCGGCGAGGGCGGTCAGCGCCGAGAGGTAGGGGTCATGCATCTGGTGTGTCTTTCAAGATATGGGTGGGCATTCCGTCGATGGTGGTGCGGTTGCGGGTGTCCCAATAGGTTTCGATCCCGTCGGGGCCTTTGTCTTCATTCCACTTTGCTAACACATCACGCTCGCCTGCGTAATCAAAGAAGGGCACCGCATAGCCGCAACTGGTCTGGAGCATTTCGACGGTCATATCATAGAACTGTCGCGCGCCAAGGAGCGGCGGAAAATGACTAGCGGCCTCGGTAAATCCGGCGTCGCGGGGGTGCAGTGTTTTGGCAGTGCCATAGGCGCGCATGATCATGGGCCGTGCGGTGAGCCCGCACCACATCAGCGTCATACGGTTCAGGCGGGCAAGGTGACCTGCTGTCTCGTTGCCGGAACCTGTGAGGTTACGCCAGATGATGCGGTTGGGACCGATGATGCGCAGGCTGTCCATTCCTTTGGGCGAGATATTGACCCGCCCGTCAGGTGCAGCCGAGCCGCAAAAGAACATGTGTTGCGCCTCGATAAAGCCGCGGTGGTCGTCGTTTATCGCATCAAACTGTTTAGCCATTATTCCACCGTTACCGATTTGGCGAGGTTGCGGGGCTGATCCACATCCGTGCCCTTGGCCACCGCCGTATGATAGGCGAGGAGTTGGGCAGGGATCGCATAAAGGATCGGAGCGACGGCATCGGAGACATCAGGCATCTCGATGGTATCCCACACGCCTTCGCTCGCCTCATCCAACCCTTTGCGGTTGGAGATCAGGATGACCTTACCCTTGCGCGCCATGACCTCTTGCATGTTGCTCACGGTTTTGTCGAAGAGCGTGTCACGCGGAGCCATCACGACCACTGGCATATTCTCGTCAATCAGCGCGATGGGGCCGTGCTTTAACTCACCTGATGCATAAGCTTCGGCATGTATATAGCTGATTTCTTTTAATTTAAGTGCGCCTTCATGTGCGAGCGGGTAGAGCGGACCACGCCCCAAAAACAATACATCACGGGCGCTCGACAACTTACGGGCTGTTTCGCGGATTTTGTCGCTCTGCTCAAGCGCTTCGGAGATCAGCGCAGGCAGGCGTCGCAATTGTGCGATGTGATCCTGACACTGCTCGGGCGTGATTTCACCACGGTCCGTAGCAGCTTTGAGGGCCAGCAGGAAAAGGACGGTGAGCTGGCACGTGAACGCTTTTGTGGAAGCCACACCAATTTCAACACCTGCGAGGATGGGCATCGAGACATCGCTTTCGCGCGAGATCGAGCTTTCGGGGACATTAACCACCGAGACGATCTTCTCGGCCTTACCTTCGCAATAACGCAGCGCGGCAAGGGTGTCTGCCGTCTCGCCCGACTGGCTCACGAACAGCGCGAGCGAGCGTGCGGGGATTGGCGGCTCGCGGTAGCGGAATTCGGAGGCCACATCGACCTCGACGGGGATGCGGGCGATCTGCTCAAACCAGTATTTCGCGGTGAGGCAGGCCAGAAACGCGGTGCCACAGGCGACCATGGTAATGCGGTCGACCTTTGTGAAATCGATTTGGGGATCGGGCAGCTTAATCTCGCCATCTGCAGTGATGTAATGGGCCAACGCTTCTGCAATCACGGTGGGCTGTTCGGCGATTTCTTTCGCCATAAAGTGTTTGTGGCCCGCTTTGTCGATGCGCGTTGCACTGATCTGGATGGTCCGGACTTCGCGGTTTGCGCGCGTGCCGTTGGCATCAAAAACAGTAACACCTGCGCGGGTCAGAATGGCATAGTCGCCTTCTTCGAGATAGCTGATGCGGTTGGTCATGGGCGACAGCGCGATCGCATCTGAGCCCACAAACATCTCACCATCGCCATAGCCGATGGCCAAAGGTGATCCTTTGCGCGCGGCGATCATCAGATCATCTTCACCGTCGAACAGAAACGCCAAGGCAAAGGCACCGTGCAGTTTGCTCAGGGTTTTGATGGCAGCATCGGTCGGTGACAGACCTTCGGTGATGAAGTGCTGGGCCAGCATTGCGACGGTTTCGGTGTCGGTGTCGGTGACGGGCGTGAGGCCGTATCCGGCCAGTTCGACGCGAAGTTCTCGAAAGTTCTCGATGATACCATTATGTACGACGGCAACGGGGCCTGCCTGATGCGGATGGGCGTTGCCGACATTCGGCTCACCGTGGGTGGCCCAGCGGGTGTGTCCGATGCCGGATTTACCCGCCAGCGGCTCATGCACCAGCAGATCGCCGAGATTGACCAGCTTGCCGACCGCGCGGCGACGCTCAAGTGTGCCTGCGTTTACAGTCGCGATACCAGCACTGTCATAACCGCGATATTCGAGACGTTTGAGCGCCTCAACCAGAATGGGCGCTGCTTCGTGATTGCCCAATACCCCTACAATTCCGCACATATTAGCTGCTCCGCTGTAATCTGGCCTTCTTGGCCTTTAGCATGTCCATCAATTTGCGCGCCATGCCGGGTTTTTCGACTTGAGGTGCGCGTGCCAGCGCCAGCGCATCCGGCTCCACGTCCGAGGTGATGACCGATCCTGATCCTGTCATCGCACCGTCACCCACATGGACGGGGGCGACGAGCATGGTATTGGACCCGATGAAGGCACCCGCGCCGACGTGGGTATGGTGCTTCATCACGCCGTCATAATTGCAGGTGATGGTCCCTGCGCCGATGTTTGCGTGCGCACCGACAAAGGCATCACCGACATAGCTCAGGTGGTTGACCTTGGCCCCTTCGGCCAAGACCGAATTCTTGATCTCGACGAAATTGCCAACGCGGGCATTTTCCTCCAGCTCTGCACCGGGGCGCAGGCGGGCATAAGGGCCTACGATAGCCCCGCGCGATACATGACAGCCCTCAAGATGGCTGAAGGCGCGAATATGTGCGCCGCTTTCCACGGTGACACCTGAGCCAAAGACAACGTTTGGCTCAATGAGCGCATCGCGGCCAATAACTGTATCGCGGGCGAGGAAAACGGTGTCGGGCGCTTGGAGCGTCACACCGTCTTCGATGAGAGTGGCGCGGGCGCGGGCCTGAAACGCCGCTTCGGCCTCCGCCAGCTGCGCGCGGGAGTTCACGCCGAGGGTCTCGGATTCGTCGCAGGTCACGGCGGTCGCGGTCAGGCAGCGCGCACGGGCAAGGCCGATAATGTCGGTGAGGTAGTACTCGCCGGAGGCATTGTCATTGCCCACGGCGTCAATCAGATCGAACAGGAGGTCTGCATTACAAGCAATCACACCACTGTTGCACAGGGTGATGGCGCGCTCGGCTTCAGAGGCGTCCTTGAACTCGACAATCCGCTCCAGCGAAGTGCCGTCCATGACCAAGCGGCCGTAGCGGCCCGGATCGGCGGCTTCAAACCCCAGCACAACCACATCGGCGGCTTCGGCAGCACTCATCATTTCTTCGAGGGTCTCTGGTGAGACAAAAGGCGTGTCGCCGTACAGAACGATTGCCGTGCCTTTGAAGTCGGCCAGCGCAGCCCGCGCCTGCGCCACGGCATGTCCAGTCCCAAGCTGCTCGGTTTGCACCACCACGGTGGCGGTCTCGTCATAGTTTTGCGCGGCGGCGGTGACTTCGGCAGCACCGTGACCTGCGACCACAACAGTATGGACAGGCTCCAGTGTGCTGCCCGCTGCCATCGCGTGGACCAGCATCGGATCACCGGCAATCGGGTGCAGCACCTTGGGCAGCTCGGAGTTCATCCGCGTGCCTTTGCCAGCGGCAAGGATGATCAGGCTAGTCTTCATGTACTGTCCGTTCTGCTCTTTTATATTTTTCCCTGTTTAACCGATGGGCGCGTCCGCGCAAGGTGGGCGGGATCACTTAGGGTTGCGGCTTGCAACACTCGGGGGTGCGCGGTAGGCGGATTATAGCGATATTCAGGGGAACATGATGAAAACAGTGGTATTCGATCTCGACGGGACATTGGCCGATACAAGCGGTGATTTGATCGCGGCGGCCAATGCGTGTTTCCGCGATATGGGGGCGGGGGATCTGCTTGACCCTGCCACGGACGCAGGCACGGCGCTGCGCGGTGGTCGTGCGATGCTGCGGTTGGGAATGGAGCGGATGGACCGGCCTGCCGATGATCCGCTGATTGACGAATATTACGATGCGCTCCTCTATCATTACGCCCGCGATATCGACACGCACACGCGGCTCTATGACGGGGCGATGGATGCGGTGACCGAGTTGAAGGTGCGCGGCTACATCGTGGCGGTGTGCACCAACAAGCCCGAAGGGCTGGCGCGGACGTTGCTTACGCAGTTGGGTGTGCTGAATGAATTTGCCGCGATGCTGGGGGCTGATACGCTGCCCGTGCGCAAGCCTGACCCCGAGCATCTGTTCGAGACGGTGCGCCGTGCAGGGGGCGATCCGGCACAGAGTTTGCTGGTGGGTGATACGGCTACCGACCGCGATACGTCAAAAGCGGCAGGCACCCCGTCGATTTTGGTGACATTCGGCCCTGCGGGAGGTGATATGGCTGCACTTGCGCCGGAGGCGTTGTTGGAGCGGTATAGTGATTTGCCTGATTTGGTTGAGCTATTGTTGGGGAAGGTCTGAACCATGAGTGACGTGTTCAAGGGAAGTTTCACACAGCAAGAGCCGATCCCCGAAGCGGGGATTGAGGCGGCGGTGGCGGTCATGCGTCACGGACGGCTGCACCGCTATAACACGGTCTCGGGAGAGACGGCGGAGACGGTCCTGCTGGAGCAGGAGTTTGCGGCCTCTGTAGGGGCCAAGTATTGCATTGCAGTGGCATCGGGCGGTTATGCTATGACCACTGCGCTGCGGGCGGTTGGGGTCAAGGCGGGCGACCGTGTGCTGACCAATGCCTTTACCCTAGCGCCTGTGCCGGGGGCGATTGCCGCCGTCGGGGCGGTTCCGGTGTTTGTGGGCGTTACGCCCGAACTGGTCCTTGATCTCGATGATCTGACGGGCAAGGCGGATCAGGGAGATGTCCTGCTGCTGAGCCACATGCGTGGGCATATCTGCGATATGGAACGCCTGATGGAGATTTGTGATGCCTCGGGCATTACGGTGATTGAGGATTGCGCCCATACCATGGGGGCCGCGTGGAAGGGCAAAGCGTCCGGCACGTGGGGTAAAGTCGGCTGCTATTCCTGCCAGACCTATAAGCATATTAACTCAGGTGAAGGCGGTCTGTTTGTGACCGATGATCCGGAGGTCGCGGCGCGGGCGATTATGTATTCCGGCAGCTATATGATGTTCGAGCGCCACCTTGCAGGACCACCGCCTGAGACATTTGCGCAGATCAAATACGAGACGCCCAACATATCGGGGCGCATGGACAATTTGCGCGCCGCGATCCTGCGGCCACAACTGGCGGACCTCGCCACACAATGCGCGCGCTGGAATGAGCGGTATTTC
>CBDTVN010000134.1:0-6130 GCA_965364195.1 uncultured Sulfitobacter sp.
GCCATGATCCGTGCTTGCCCCGCCATTTTGCGCGCAATAGACTATAAATGGGGGCGACAAGTCCCTTTAGGTATGCAACATAACTATCCATGAGCAGGACTGTCGGGATCGCAAAGAACCCGCTTCAACAGACGCTCTGCGCGGGGGGGAGGGTCAAACGACTGACCCCGTAGATATAATAGGGAGAGACTACTGTGAATAAACTGAAATCTACACTTTTTGGTGCAACCGCACTGGCATTCGCAGCATCCGGCGCGATGGCGCAGGAAGTTACGCTGAACATGCACCAGTTCTTGCCTGCGCAAGCCAACGTGCCAAAATTGGTCCTGTCCGTTTGGGCAGACCGGATCGAGGCCGAATCCGAAGGCCGCATCAAGATCGAGCGTTTCAACTCCATGGCGCTGGGTGGCACACCACCAGAATTGCTGGACCAAGCGATTGACGGCGTTGCCGATATCGTCTGGACAGTTGTCGGCTACACGCCTGGCCGCTTCCCCGAAACCGAAGTGTTTGAGCTGCCATTTATGGTTGAGGACGCGCGCGCCGCCTCCTGCGCCTATTGGAAAATGTACGACAAGAACATGCGCGAAGATTTCAAGGATGTGCACATCCTGGGTACTTGGGTCCACGGCCCTGGCATCTTCCACACTGCCGACCCTGTCGAAGTACCGTCAGACCTTGAAGGTATGAAAATCCGGGGCGGTTCACGCCTTGTGAACCAATTGCTGGAACTGACCGGTGCAACGCCGGTTGGCATGCCCGTTCCAGCAATTGCCGAAGGCCTGTCCAAAGGTGTGATCGACGGCACAACAATCCCGTGGGAAGTCACCCCAGCGATCAAAGTGCCCGAGCTGGTTGAAAACCACACCGAGTTTGAAGGGCCCGGCCTCTATACACTCGGCTTCGTTCTGGCGATGAACAACAACTCGTACAACAATCTGCCCGATGATCTGAAGGCAGTGATGGACGCGAACTCTGGTCTGGAATTCTCCGTCTTTGCGGGTGGTGTGCAGGCCGATGCTGATGGTCCGGCGCGCGTTGTTGCAGCTGATTTGGGCAACAACATCATCACGATCGACGCCGAAACTGCCGCCTCCGACTGGTTGCCTGTTATCGAGCCGATCTATGCAGATTGGATCGCAGATATGGACGGCAAGGGCCGCGACGGCCAAGCTATCATCGATGAGGCGCGTGCGCTGATGTCGGGTGAGTGCAAAGGCTCCATGTCCAAATTCTGAGCGTAACGCACAGAATATAATACTACTGGCCGCCCCATCCCCGGGGCGGCCTAAGCACCATCTGCCATACGACCTGCGGGGCCATCATGTATTCCATCATCTTAAAACTGTCGCGGGCGATGGCCTATCTTGGCGGAGTCATGCTGACCGTCTTGATCATAATGACCTGTATTTCGATTGTCGGGCGCAGTCTGAATGGCGTGTTGCATGCCGATACCGTTGTCTCCCTCATGCCTGATCTGGCGCGCTGGTTGATTGATGCGGGTGTCGGGCCGATCAATGGCGACTTCGAGTTAATCGAAGCCGGCGTCGCCTTTTCCATTTTTGCCTTTCTGCCGCTGTGTCAGTTGACGGGTGGCCACGCTTCGGTTGATATTTTCACCTCCGGGCTTTCAACGCGCGCGAACCGCATCCTGCAGATGCTGATCGATGTGCTCTTTGCTGCCGTTCTCGTCCTGATCGCGGTGCAACTCTTTGCTGGGATGCAGAGCAAGCTACGCTCGGGCCAAACCTCGCTTCTGCTCGAGTTTCCGGTCTGGTGGGGCTACGCGCTTTGCATGTCTGGCGCAGCGACCGGCGCATTTGTCAGCGTCTATATCGCCGTTCTGCGCATCGCTTCGGCCGCAACGGGGCAGAACTACCTGCCCGCCATGGACGGAGCAGACCATTGAGTGATGTTGTAATTGGCGCGCTGTCGTTTCCCATTCTGCTGGGTCTGATCTTTCTGCGCGTCCCCATTGGTCTGGCCATGTTTACCGTCGGGTTTGGCGGATTGGTTTTTGTGAACGGGGATGCTTTCATTGCTGTGGCACGGCTGAAGTCCGAGACCTACACAACCTTCTCCAGCTACTCGCTGTCGATCATCCCGATGTTCCTGCTTATGGGCCATTTCGCCACTTTGGGCGGCATGAGCCAAGCGTTGTTCAAAGCCGCCGAGAGTTTTCTGGGTCACCGCAAGGGCGGCGTGGCCATGGCAGCCATTGGCGCTTGCGCGGGCTTTGGTGCGATCTGTGGCTCGTCGCTCGCCACCGCTGCCACGATGAGCCGCGTGGCCCTGCCCGAGCTCAAGCGCTACGGCTATTCAGGCGGCTTCTCCTCGGCCACTCTGGCCGCTGGCGGCACGCTGGGCATCCTGATCCCACCCTCCGTGGTGCTGGTAATTTATGCGATCCTGACCGAGCAGAACATCGCCAAGATGTTCCTTGCCGCTTTTGTGCCGGGCATCATTGCCGCACTTGGTTATGTGGTTGTGATTTCGATTTACGTACGCCTCTTCCCCGGTAGTGCAGGGACCCGCGCACGCATGCCTTATGTCGAGCGGTTCAAAGCACTGTTTGACGTGTGGCCAGTGCTGCTTGTCTTTGGGACAGTTGTCGGCGGCATTTATCTGGGCTGGTTCACACCAACCGAAGGGGCCGCTGTTGGCGCACTTGGTACTGGCATTATTGCATGGTTTGCTGGTGGCCTCAGCCGCGCCTCATTGGCCGAGAGTTTCTTTGTCACCGCCCGCTCAACCGCGATGATCTTTTTGATCGTGCTAGGCGCGGCTTTCTACAATGGCTTTCTCGCCCTCACCCAAGTTCCGCAAGAGATCGCGGCATGGGTGGTGGAGCAAGGAGTCAGCCCGTGGATGGTGCTCATCTTCATTCTCGTGCTGTATCTCTTATTGGGTTGTGTGATGGATAGCCTGTCGATGATCCTGCTGACGATCCCGATCTTCTGGCCCATCATGTTAGAGCTCGACTTCGGCTTTGTCTCTATGATGGATCTGCACGCGGCCAAACTCGATACTGCACTAAAAGACGGCATGGCAATTTGGGATGGATTGATACGGGGTAGTATCCCCGATCTGTCGCCCGAAAGGTTCACACGACTGCTGGCGGACAGCAACGCGCAGATCGCTACACTCGGCCTTGGCTCTATTGCTGAGGCAGGGACACTGACCCAGAACCAGATCATCGCCATCGTGAACGAGACCACGCCAGAGATGGTGCAACAGGCCCGCGATGTGGTGGCAAGCGGTGGTGAGTTGGGCCGCGAGCTGCTGCGTGAACTGAACATCCGCGGCGCAAACGAGAGCGCGCTGAACCGCATCAACATCGAGCAGACTGCGATCTGGTTCGGTATCCTTGTGCTGATCGTTGTCGAGGTCGGGCTAATCACGCCGCCTGTAGGCATGAACCTGTTCATCATCAATGCGATGGACCGCTCTACCCCCATCATCGAGACATATAAGGCGGTGCTGTTCTTTGTTGCCTCTGACCTTTTCCGGGTTGTGCTGCTGGTCGCCTTTCCCGCGATCACGCTGTTCCTGATCCCGTGGTATTGAGCGCATCTGCACAATCCACCTAAAGGCAAACGCCCTAGAAGAGTTAGGAGATGACACATCCTCCCCCCGGAGCATCATCAAGCGTGCCATCGCCAGTAATGCCATTCAGCCGCTCACTTTTCCTTGCCACACGCAGGCAGGCCTAGAAGGCCACTACTCTGCACTGGTCTCCGATCATGGATGTACTTACGCCAACTTCAGGCTAGCTTGGGTCACATAGAAGCAAAGATGGAGCGCCGCAGTGACCACAATATCCCATGATAGATGCAAGAATATGATCCTCGGCGCGCTGGTTGCGGATGCAGCGGCGATGGGGCTGCATTGGATATACGATCAGGACCATATTCGCTCCATCGCGCCGGATGCCCCAGAATTTACGCCGCCGAATCCAAAGAACTATGACGGTGTCCTTGCATTTTTTGCCCACCCAAATCGGGCCTCCGGTGCGTTTTCGCAATACGGCGAACAGGCGATGGTCATGCTCCGCACGCTTGCGGCGTCCGCAGGACAGTATAGCAGGGCTGAATTTGCTGACCAATTTCGCCAGCATTTTGGCTATGGCGGAGCGTACGTTGGCTATATTGATCACGCCACACGTGACACGCTTAATAATATGACCCGGTTTGAGGATGCAGCATTTGCCTGCGCGCATTCACTGCCGTATGAGGGTGACCCCAAACTCCCGAAATCGCTTGTCACAAAGGCATTGCCCTTGATCGCGCGCCATTCGGGAGATGCATTATCTGACGCATTTCACGACGCAGTGGCGAGCGATAACCAAGCCGTTACCGCCTACGCGAATGAATTGATTACCGAGCTTAGCAAGCTGACCCCCCCGACAGGGGCCCATGATCTTCAGCTACCAGCAATCGCGAAATTGCCTCCCCTCGTCGCACTACTCGCCGCCCAAGAGAATATGGACAGCACTCAATTCAATGAAGCCGTTTCATCGGCAATTCGTGTCACAAGTGATCATCCCACGGCTGCTGCGTATGGTACAGTTTGTGCCCAGATGATGTTGGGTGCGCTCACTCACGGTACGATCACGGGGGCGATTGAGGCTGGGCAAACAGCCGCGACGCCCGAGGCAAGCGCTTTGTTGGAAGAGGCGATAGCGATGGCGCAGCAAGACAACACAGCAGCGACCAAGCATTTCGGAATGGCCTGCGATCTGCCCTTTGGTGTGCCGTCTGCCACGCACAACATCGTCACGGCCACATCATTTTCGGATGCTGTGAAACGCAACATTTATGGCGGAGGAGATAGCTGTGGGCGCGCTACTTTGGTCGGCGCGGTCATGGGAGCGGTCCACGGCGTAGGCGGCGAACAAGGTATTCCACAGGATTGGATTGACCGACTTGAGCAAAAGGCGGCGCTGGAGCATCTTCTGGGCAAACTCTTTGACCTTGCCTAACTGTCCAACTCGGAGGCCCAAGGCGGATTAGCCCCCGCCCGTGACACGGTGATGGCCGCGACTTGTGCACCACGCGTCAACGCGGGCACCAAATCCCGCGCGCTCATCTTCCGAAGAACTTCAGGAGAAAGTTGCTCATCGTTGAACATCTGGGACAATACCCCCGCATTAAACGTATCGCCCGCACCAACCGTATCGACCACAGTAGCGCGCTGTGCAGGTACCTCGGCACTACCCGCGGCATCGAACACCGCAGCGCCGTCAGGCCCAAGCGTAACAATTACAAACTGCGCACCTTTTGCAATCAAACGGTGCGCTTTTTGTGTCAAATCGCCATCGCCTCCCACGATCCAGTCGAGGTCTTCATCCGAAACTTTTACGATATCACTGTGGGCGATCATCCCGTCCAGCCGCGCGCGGTAAGCAACTGGATTGGTGATAAATCCGGGGCGAATATTCGGATCTATCATCACAACACGCCCCTGACCTTCACGCGCCAGCAGGTCTGCATAGGCGTCCGCAGCAGGTTCAGCGACAAGGCTGATGCCCCCGAAATAAAGCGTAGATACAGTATCGGGGATGATCGGCACATCGCTTTGGGTCAGCATCCTGCCTGCGGAGTTTTCGTCGTAAAACGAATAGGTGGCACTGCCATCTACAAGATGAACGACAGCCAGCGTGCTCAGACGGTCTGAGCGGACCAATAGATCCCTGCACACATTGTTATCAGTCAACGTTTGCACCAACAGCTCCCCGAAGCTATCCCGTGAAACCCCACTGAGCAGCCCCGCATCCACGTTCAGACGACCCAACGCAACGGCAGTGTTAAAAATCGCACCCCCAGTACAGGGCACATAGGACCCGCGTCCGTCAGCAGTCTGCGCAGGCATCATATCAATAAGCGCTTCACCGCAGCATAAAATCATCATCACACCCTCATTAAACTGAGAACGATCTAATCGGAGCACCGATTTGACACAAGGTTCGTGATCGGGATGCCCGAAATATCGGTCGGATTATGCCAAGCTAATGCACCCATTCCCCAAGCGCTTTTTCCTCAATCGGTGTGCAGAGAGGTTTTCCAATGATGACGACTTTTTCTGGCGCCGCAAGAAGGCTTACGCTGAAAATGCACCCTCGCACAGGTGC
>CBDTVN010000135.1:0-6063 GCA_965364195.1 uncultured Sulfitobacter sp.
GGGTGGCTGGTACGGCTGAGATACGTCGAATGGGTTCTTTGACCCATCCGACCTATGCGAAAGGCGCTGCCTCTCGCGCTCTCCGGAGTTTATAGGCCAAATGAGAAAGGGCGCCGCGGGAACGTGGCGCTCTTTTTGCTTCAGCTGCGGTAGGGGTCAAGTGAGGCGCGCAAACCGTCGCCGAGGAAGTTGAAGGCGAGCACGACCACGATGATGGGCAGCATCGGGATGGCGGTCCATGGATAGATTTCGATGCTGGCGAGGTTTTGGGCATCGTTGAGCATCACGCCCCAACTGACGGCAGGCGCGCGTAGGCCAAGGCCGAGGAAGCTCAGGGCAGTCTCGCCCAAGATCATCGCGGGGATCGACAGGGTGGCGCTGGCGATGAGGTGGCTCATGAAGTTCGGGAGCAGGTGGCGGCGGATTACGCGGGATGGTTTTGCGCCCATCATCTCGGCTGCCCGCACGTATTCCTCTTCGCGCAGGCTCAGGAATTTGGCGCGAACGGCGCGTGCGAGGCCGGGCCAATCGAGGATGCCGAGGATGATCGAGATTATGAAGAATACCGCGACGGGACCCCAGTTGGACGGGACAGCGGCGGAGAGGGCGAGCCAGAGTGGCAGTTCGGGCAGGCTGCGCAGGATCTCAATGGCGCGGTTGATCGTCCAATCCGTGCGTCCGCCGAAATAGCCGGCCATGGCGCCGAAGAAGATGCCGAGGGTGAAGCTCACCGAGATGCCGATGATGCCGACGGTGAGCGACAGCTGCGCGCCGTAGAGGATGCGGCTGAATACGTCGCGACCCAGACGGTCAGATCCCCAGAGAAAGATTGTGGCCCCTTCCGGTGCGCAGACCAGGTGCGTGTCGGAAGGGATAAGGCCCGCGATCTTATACTCGGCACCCTCGCAGAAGAACTGCAACGGCATGGGGGTGCTGGTCTCTAGGTCATATAGCCAGCGGTAGTTCTCAAGGTCTGCGATGGCGGTTGTGGCATAGACATAAGGACCTATAAATTCGCCCTCGTGCCACAGATTGATTTCTTGGGGCGGGTGATACAGATAATCCGCGCTCCGCTCGTTCGCGGTATAAGGGGCGACAAAGCCTGCTACCGGTAGAATAAGATAACAGATGAGCAGGAACAGGCCAGAGATCAGCCCAAGCTTGTGGCGGCGGAACTTGCGCCAGATCAGGACATAACTTGGTGCGTCGAATTCGGTACGCTCGGGCGTGGACAGGTCTGCGCCGTCTGTCCAAGGTTCTGGATCGACGTAACGGCCATCGGGGCGGTTGCTCATGACTTGCGCCCTCCGGTGCGGATGCGCGGGTCAAGCAGCATCAGCAGCACGTCCGAGATCATCGTGCCGATCAGTGTGAGCAGGGCCACGAACATCAGCACAAAAGCAGCGAGGAACTGATCTTGGGATTTCAGCGCTGCGAGCAGATAGGGGCCGATGGTCTGCAGGCCCAGCACCACCGAAACCAGCACAGAGCCGGAGATCATCGCGGGCAGCAGGTTGCCAATATCAGCCACAAACGGGTTGAACGCCATGCGCAGCGGGTATTTGCGCAGCATCGCGGCGGGCTTCATACCTTTGGCAATAGCGGTGTCCACGTAGGGTTTGCTCAACTCGTCCAACATGTTTGCGCGCAGGCGTTGCATCATCGCGGCAGCACCCGAGGTGCCAATGACGAAGGTGGGAACAATGAGGTGTAAGAGAATGGATTTCACCTTTTCCCATGACATCGGCTCTCCTTCGAACTCGGGGTTCATCAAGCCGCCGATGGGCAGGTCGAAATATTTATGGCCGTAGTAGAACAGGATGAGTGCCAGCAGAAAGTTCGGCGTGGCAAGGCCTAGGTAACCGACAAAGCCTGCGGTGTAATCGACCCATGTCTCGGATTTGGCCGCAGCGAGCACGCCCAAGGGGAGGGCAACTACATAAACGAAGAGGACTGCGGCGAGGTTGACAAGAACGGTGAGCCAGAGCGCATCGCCCACGATTTCGGACACGGGGCGGTCAAACTCGAAGGACCAGCCAAAGTTGCCTTGGATCAGGCCGTAGAACCCTTGGGGCCCGGGCATGAAGCCGGCCCAGATCATGTATTGCTCCCAAAGAGGGCGGTCGAGCGCGTATTCGGTGCGCAGAAACTCTGCTTTGGCGACGCCTTCGGCTTGGCCGGTCGCGCGCAGCTCTGCGATCTGGTTGCTGAGGAAATCGCCGGGCGGCAGATTGATGATGACAAACACAAGGATCGAGACAATCAAGAGGGTGAGCAGCATCGTGAAGAACCGGCCGATGGCATAGCGAAAAAGGATCATTGGCCTACCTGTTGGAATGCGTCTTCAAAGTAAAACTCGTCGATGCGGTGGATGCCGAAATGCGCACCTGGATCATATGCCCAAATGCCCATTTCTGGAACATTGCGCAAGCGGCGCGAGACGACGACAGGCTGTGGCGCACCCGACAGGATGCCGATGGCAAACTGCTCTTGGGCATGGATGTCGAGCATTTCTTTCCATATGGCCTCACGCGCGGTGGCTGCGGTGGTGCGGTTCCAGTCCGACTGAAGCTGTAGCAGGCGTTTGGGTGCTTCCATATCGGGCGGTTCGCCCGCCTGTCCCATGGTCTGGAAATGCTGACCCCATTTGGGCCACGCGAAAAATTCCTGTTGCGTGGGGGCGAGGTATTCGGGGGACGTGGCGGCGCTGGGCAGGCCATTGTCCCAGCCGTACCAAACCGCCGCCATTCCGGTGCCGGCATAGATACGGTTGCGCAGGATATCGCGGTCGAGGGGGCGCATGACCAGACGGATGCCCAACTCACGCCATGTGTCAGTGATGATGGTGAGGGCATTCTCGACTTCCTGCCGTTCCCCCGCGGTCTCAATCACGAATTCCATGGGGCGGCCATCAGGGAGCTTGCGCAGTCCGTTGCGCGCACGCTCTGTCAAACCCATCTCATCGAGCAGGCGATTGCCGTGTGCGATGTCCATTTCAGACCATGCGGTGAGATAATCGGCGTTGTGAAGCGGACTGCGCTCAAGCACGGTCATGCCGCCCTCGTCTGCCATCCCGAAATAGAGCGCGCGGTTAATCATACGGCGGTCAATGCCAAGGCTGAGCGCGCGGCGGAAGCGCACATCGCGCATGACTTTGCGCCAGACCGGATCGGCGAAGTTGAGGTTTGGGTAAATTGCGATCTGGCTGGCCGTCCCGTTGGCCCAGAGCAATGTGCGGTAATTGCCGCCGTCTGTTTCACCTTTCTTGAGGATCGCCACATCACGGAAACCGAGCCCGCGGGCCTGAAGGTCCACTTCGCCTGCGTTTGACTTGGCCGCGATCAGGCCGCTGCCCACAACGGTCATTTCGACGACATCGATGTAGGGCAATTGCGCGCCGGTGCTGTCGATGCGGTGATAATAAGGATTGCGCACAAACAGGTTGCGCGATGTTGGTTTGCCAGAGGCATTCATCCACGGCTGCAATGTCGGCTCGTCCGGATTGTCGAACTTGTACATGTTATCGCGTCTGTTGTGCAGGGCAGGCCAGCTTTTGACACGTGCGACCTGAATTTCCTGCTCCAGAAAATCGGGGTCGGCATAATCACCGTGGAATTGCTTGAGGTAATGCGCAGGGCGGTAGATGAACGGCGGACTGGCTTGCGCCAGCAGTGGCAGGAAGCTGGAATTAGGGGTGTCCCACTCAAACACAACGGTAAGCGCATCAGGAAAAGTGACCGTGCCGATTTTCCCGGCGACGGTCATCCACTCAGGCGGGCCCGAGGGTGTGATATGTTCGTTGTTAGCCACATCATGCCACCAATACGCAAAATCGGCAGAAGTGAACGGCGCACCATCGGACCAGCTATGCCCTTTGCGCAGATGCAGGGTATAGCGGCGATCCTCAAATATATCGACAGCGCGCAGGATGTCCGGCTGGAGCGAATAGTCGGGGGCATATCCCACCAAACGGGCGTAGCCATAGACAACCATCTGACGGATGTCCTTGCTGCGCGAAACCAGTGTGCGCAGGGTGCCGCCTTGGGTGCCAATAACGCGGCCTTTGGCTTCGAGATCAACGATGAGCGGCTGGGAGGGGAGCCGTTCCGAAATGGGGGGCAGGATACCTTCTTTGACCTCAGTGGCCCAAAAGCTGCTCTCGGACAGTGGCGGGGTTTGGGCCAAGGCGGGCAGGGCCAGCACGGTCAGGGCGGCGATCCATAGGCAAGTTTTATGCATGACAGCGCACCATATGTCCGGGTTCCAGTTCCCGCAGCGCAGGTGCGGTCTGCCCTTCGAAACGGAACATTTCCGGCCACCCTTTGGGGCTGCCTGCCCCTTTGGCCACCAGATCGAGGTCGATGGGTCGATTTATGTCAGGCTCAGGTTGCGCCGCAATGAGCGCCTTGGTGTAGGGGTGCTGCGGATTATAGAAAAGCGTATCGGGCGCTGCCTGCTCCACAATTACACCATCGCGCATCACGGCCACCTCATCCGCGATGCGGGCCACTACGGCCAGATCGTGACTGATAAACAGATAGCTCAATCCCGCTTGGTCGCGGATGTCCTCGAGCAGGCCAAGGATTTGATCCTGTACCGACACATCCAGCGCCGAGGTCGGCTCGTCACAGACCAGCAGTTGCGGATCAAGCGTGAGAGCGCGGGCAATGGACAGACGTTGGCGTTGTCCGCCAGAGAAAGCATGCGGATAGCGCGGCAGCATATCAGGGCTGAGACCCACCATCCGGATCATTTCGGCCGCTTTCTCGCGCCGCTCGGCACGGTTGCCGATGCCATGGATTTCGGCAGGCTCGGTCAACGCTTCTTGGACGCGCATCCGTGGGGAAAGGGATGAGTAGGGGTCTTGGAACACCATCTGTGCATCGCGTTGAAAGCTACGGAGCTGGGCGTTTGTCATGTTGTGCACATCCAAGGGTGTATCGCCGCTGCGCGCTGAAAAGAGCACTTGCCCCCCCGCGTCAGGGGCGGTGGCCCCAAGAGCCACGCGCGCGCAGGTTGTCTTGCCGGACCCACTCTCGCCCACCACTGCCAGTGTTTTGCCGCGCGGCAGTTTGAGGTCCACATCGCGGCAGGCTGTGATCACCGTGGGCGCGCGCCAGCCCCCTGTGCGCAGGGTAAAGCTCTTTGTGACATTGCGTATCTCAAGGATCAGATCGGTTGGGGGTGTGGTTCGCCCAGGCGCGGCAACCTCGGGGATGATGGGCGCTGCCGCAAACAGCTTTTTGGTGTAGCCGTGGGCCGGATCGCCGAGGACCTGTTGCGCAGTGCCAGCCTCCATTACGCGGCCTTTGTTCATTACGACCACCTTGTCGGCCATATTGGCAACGACGCCCAGATCATGGGTCACAAGAATCACGGCCATGCCCGTCTCGCGCTGCAAATCCTTGATCAGGCCCAGAACCTGCGCCTGTGTGGTCACATCAAGTGCTGTCGTTGGCTCGTCCGCTATCAGCAGGTCGGGTTTGGACACCATCGCCATGGCGATCATAGCGCGCTGCCGCATACCGCCTGACATCTCGAATGGGTAGCTCAACCATGCCCGCTCAGGATCGGCAAAACCTACGCGCTCGAACTGTGCCAATACACGCTTTTTGGCTTCTTCAGCGCTGATGCTCTGGTGCAGATGCAACACTTCGGCGACCTGATTGCCCAAACGGTGCAGGGGGGAGAGAGAGCGCATCGGCTCCTGAAAGATCATCGAAATGCGATCACCGCGCAGGCTGCGCATTTGCTTGGCTGGGGCGGTCACGAGGTTGTGGCTTTGACCTTCATGGGTATAGCGAATCTCACCACCGCGCAGTTGGGCATTTGCGGGAAGGATGCGCAGCACAGACCGACACGTCAGAGTTTTGCCTGATCCGCTTTCTCCAACAAGCGCAAGCGTTTCGCCACTTTCAACAGAAAAACTGACGTCCTGCACCACAGGCGCGGCCTTTCCAAACCCGATGGTCAGCGATTTCACGTCTAATAGCGGCATGTTTGATCCTTGTCCTTAATCGCGGAGTGAACCTCATAAAGTCTGCGGCGTCCAGCGCTGTTCGG
>CBDTVN010000136.1:0-6002 GCA_965364195.1 uncultured Sulfitobacter sp.
ATTCTCGCCCAACATCTTGATCATCCGGCGAATGTCAGGCGCGACGTCTCCCGCACGTGTGGGCGCGTAGTGATCCACGACACCAAAGGTCATCGCAGGTTCCGCGACGGTCATCTCGCGCGCCGCGAGCTTAGCAAAGGCATGGTGCGATCCTTCGTGCACCAGATGTCTGTCGACCCACAGCAGGGACGTTCCATCCTCACGGCGCAGGATTTCATGTGCCTCCCACAGCTTATCCAAAAGGGTCAGCGCGGAACTCATTCCGCCGCCTCCGCCCGCGTCGAATTCACCACAGGTTCCCAGTGGCGGGCGTCGCCAGCGCCCACACGGCTCAGCTTCATTTCCAGCTTGAACATATCGGGACGGTAGAGAGCCGCGAGGTATTCGACACCGCGCCCTTGTGCGTCGCGCACAACGCGGTTGAGCGTTAGCAGCGGAGCCCCCACACTCAACCCCAAATGCCCTGCTACATCAGGGGAAGCCAGCGTTGCGCTCACGATTTGATCTGCCGTTTCTACCTCAACGCCGGAACGCTCAAGCAAACGGAACAACGGTGAAGCTGCCAGCTCGGATTCAGAGTAGTTCTGGGCGATATCCTCTGGAACATAGGTTGTGAGATGCGAAAATGGCTGCCCTTCGATGAGGCGTAGACGCACAGCTGTTTGCACATTCGCAGTCTTTGGTATCAGCATCGCATCGGCAACTGCCTCGGGCACCATACCATAACTGAACGACAAAAGGCGCGCTGTGGTCTCATGACCCATCTGCACCACTTGCGGCATAAGTGTTGTAAAATCAGCAGCCATTGAGGGGCGCTGCGTCGGCGTGCGCACCCGCGTTCCCGCCCCTGCGCGCCGGTCAATGAGCCCTTCGGCCTCTAATGTATCAAGCGCGCGGCGCAGCGTGACCCGCGACACATCCAACTCCACCGCCAGCTTTTGCTCGGCAGGGAGAACGGAGCCGTTCGGATAGATGCCGCGTGTAATGCCATCGAGCAGCTGAAGATAGACGCGCCGCGCCTTCCCTCCCTCCGGAAGGCCGCTCAACGATGGATCGACAGGCTTGGCAGACATTGCAGATCAGACTCCTAATTGACGCTTAGCCTAACGGCGTTTTATCCAAATGCAAGAAAACTGTATTGCAAATAGGAAAATATTTGTCCTATCCATGCTCATATATCTGTATTATATAAGATACAGGTTCTACGGAGGGTGGCATGCCGATACTCGAACTCCATATCCTTGAAGGGTATAGCGATGATGAAAAATCCCGCATGGGCTGCGCGCTGACTGATGCTGTGCGAATCGTTATACCCGCCCCGCCTGAGGCTGTGACCGTAATGATCCACGAAATGCCGCGCTCCGCCTACATGCGCGGAAGAGAGCACCGCACACCCGCACCCGCCCTACCCGATCCTTCAGACAGAGTGCGCTGCTTTCTCGGCGCAATGCAGGACCGTAATCTGGAGGCTGCACAAGCTCTTCTTGGCCCCGATTTCACGATGACCTTCCCCGGCGCCCAAGAGATGCGCAGCCTAGAGGAATTGATCACTTGGGCCGCACCACGCTACCGGTTTGTGACCAAATCTTATGACGGGTTTGACGCGATGCAATCCGAGGGCGCACATGCGGTTGTCTATTGTCGGGGGACGCTGAGCGGCGAATGGCCCGACGGGACCGCGTTTGAGGGCATCAGGTTTATAGACCGATTTGAAGTGACGGAAGGGCTGCTCACGCGGCAGGACGTCTGGAACGATATATCCGAACATAAGGGAAAGACATGAGCGCAGATATTGATCCAATCACGCTTGCCGTACTGGCGGGCCGGATGGAGCAGATTGCAGACGAGATGGATGCGACCCTGTTTCGCGCAGCCTTTAACCCGATCATCGCCGAAGCGCATGACGCCAGCCATGGCCTCTATCATGCCATCTCCGGCGATACGCTTGTGCAAGGCAAATCGGGATTGCCGATTTTTGTGGGCGTGATGAGCTTTGCGGTGAAGGCCGTAATCGACAAGGCCGCCAAGAATGGTGATCTGGAAGACGGCGATATCTATATCTTCAACGATGCCCATATGGGTGGCACCCACCTGAGCGATATGCGCCTTGTGCGCCCCTACTATCACGATGGAAAACTGTTCTGCTATCTGGCCTCCGTGGGCCATTGGCATGATGTGGGCGGCGCTGTGCCGGGCAACTACAATCCTGCCGCCACCGATGCGTTTCAAGAGGCGTTCGTGCTGCCGCCAGTGCGTCTGGCCAAGGCAGGGGTGATCCAGACCGACATTATCGACATTCTCATGCGCAACACCCGCCTGCCCCAATCGGCGCAGGGTGATCTTAACGGCCAGCTGGGCGCGCTGGACCTCGGCGTGCGGCGTATGGACGAGTTGCTGGGCGAGTATGGGGCAGATACCGTGCATGCGGGTCTTGATGCACTCCAAAATAGCGCCGAGACATTGATGCGCGCGGAGCTGACTACCCTGCCCGATGGCCGCTGGACTGCTACAGATTACCTCGACAATGACGGCATTACGGATACGCCCCTGCCCATCACCGTGGCGCTGGAGATTTCGGGCGATACGATGACACTGGATTTTGAGGGCACTGCGCCGCGCTGTGCGGGGCCGGTGAACATCGCACTGCCCACGGCTGTGGCAACCGCCTATGTCGCGATCAAGCACATCTTTCCCGCCTTGCCCGCAAACGCAGGTGTGATGCGCCCGATCACGGTCAAGATACCCGAAGGATCACTGCTCTCTGCGCCGTTCCCCGCGCCTGTTGGCGGTTATACTGAAACGATTCTGCGCATGATCGACGTCATCTTTGCCGCTGCCGCAGGAGCAGCGCCCGAGCGGGTGGTCGCTAACGCTTACGGCACCATCAATGCCCTCTCCATCTCCGGCACCCGCGACAATGGCAAACCGTGGGTTATGTTCAGCTTTTATGGTGGTGGGCATGGCGGATCAGTGGACGGGGACGGCCTCAACCACGGCAATGCGCCCATCTCCACCGCGACCATTCCGCCAATGGAAATCCTTGAGGCGGCCTATCCGGTGATGTTCAAACAATGGGCCTTGCGCCCTGACAGCGCTGGCGCTGGTACGCACCGTGGCGGGCTGGGGGCTGTCTATGAGATCGAAGTGTTGGAGGGGAATGGCGCGAAGGCGTTCCTGTTCGGTGAGCGCGGCCGCTATGCACCCACGGGTGTCGCCGGTGGCGGTGACGCGGCGCTCAATGTGTTCAGCTTTGAGCAAGCAGACGGCTGGCATCATCCGCCCATGGCCTCGAAAATGGTGGGCATCCGTCTGGAGCAAGGCCAATCCGTGCGGTTGGAAACACCCGGCGGTGGCGGCTATGGCCCCGCAGCGGAACGCGCCCCTGCAGCCGTAGCACGCGATGTGGCCGCAGGGCTGGTGAGCGCGCAAAAGGCAATTGAAACATACGGTACCGCATGGCAGGAGGAAACCCCATGAGCAAGACGCCCATGAACAAAATGATCGGCGTCGATGTTGGCGGCACTTTCACGGATATCTTTGTGCTTGATGAGGCAACCGGTCTGGCCGAAGTCGCAAAAGTACCGACCTCTCGCCCTGACCAGTCCGAAGGGTTTCTCAGCGGGATCGGATCACGCGTCGACGATCTGGCAGGTGTTTCTGTCGTGGTACATGGCACAACCGCTGGCACCAACGCGCTGTTGGAGCGTAAAGGCGCAAAGATCGGCGTCATCACAACCGAAGGCCTGCGCGATGTGCTTGAAATGCGCCGCCGCGACCGTCCGCGCACATGGGGTTTACGCGGGGATTTTACGCCAATCGTAGACCGCGCCCAAAGACTGGAAGTGCCGGAGCGCACGCTTGCAGACGGAACGGTGCGTGTGGCAGTAGATCTGGATGCAGTGCGCGCAGCGGCCCGGCAGCTCATCGAGGACGATTGCCTCGCAGTGGCGGTGCTCTTTGCGAATGCCTATGCGAACCCAGAGAATGAGGCATTGGCCGTGGCCGCCGTGCGCGAGATATGGCCCAACGCCCATGTCTCCTGCTCCTCCGAGATTTTACCTGAAATCCGTGAGTTCGAGCGGTTTTCAACCACTGCCCTCAACGCCTATCTCCAGCCTGAAGTGTCCGGATATCTTGCACGCCTAGAGACGGCGCTGAAAGGCGGCGGATTTGCCGGTGAATTCATGATCGTACAGTCAAACGGCGGCGTGATGGACGTGGACACCGCAACCAAGCTGCCCGTGCGCACGGCGCTGTCGGGTCCAGCAGCAGGCGTCGTCGCCGCAGGCTACATCGCACAGGCCGCAGGGTTTCCCGATGTGATCACTGGCGATATGGGCGGCACGTCTTTTGACGTCTCGCTCATCGCGCAGGGACAAAGCATGCTCAGCCAGCAAACCTCGATTGATTTCGGGATGGTGGTCCGCTCCCCCATGATTGAGATTACGACAATTGGTGCTGGTGGCGGCTCCATCGCGTGGGTCGACAAGGGCGGATTGCTCAACATCGGCCCTGAAAGCGCGGGCTCCACCCCCGGACCTGTCGCTTACGGGCAAGGCAACACGCGACCAACCGTTACCGATGCCAATGTTGTGTTGGGCCGGATTGACCCTGACAACCCCATCGGCGGGAAATTGACCCGTTTGGACGTCGAAGCTGCCATGGCCGCCATTGAGGAGCATGTGGGCAAGCCGCTCGGCCTTGATCCACTGACAGCCGCCGAAGCGATCTTGCGTGTCGCCAACAGCCGCATGGCGGGTGCGCTGCGCCTTGTCTCGGTCGAGCGCGGATTTGATCCCAAACGCTTTGCCTTTATGCCCTTTGGCGGTGGCGGTGCACTGCATGCCGGTGCGATGCTCGACGAGGTCGGTCTGGCCCGTGCCATCGTGCCGCGCTATCCGGGTGTAACTTCGGCAATGGGCTGCGTGATTGCCGATATGCGGCAGGATTTTGTGCAAACGCTCAACACCATGCTGGACGGGATCGACACGCCCGCACTGGCCGCACACATGCAGCGCCACGTGGATCAGGGCCTTGCCATGTTGGAGGCGTCACGCACCACGTTTGAAGCGCGCGAGACATCCTTCACTCTGGATATGGCCTACCTTGGTCAGACGCATACGGTGAGTGTGCCGCTTACCGTCAACGTTGAGGGCAGCACTGTTATTGCCCCCACTGAGGCAGCGATTGGAGATGCGTTTGATACAGCCTACCGCGCCACCTACGGGCGGCTGCTGGAAGGTGGCGTGCGACGGGTGATCAATCTGCGCTCTGCCGTGACGGGCAAACGCCCGCGCTTTGATCTCTCCACACTCGCCCCGAAGGGCGGCTCGGTCGAGGCGGCATTGCGCGGCACGCGGCAGGTCTATTTTGGCGGCAAATGGCACGAGACAAAGATTTATGCGCGACTGGAGCTGCCTGTGGGGGCTGTAATTTCGGGGCCCGCCATTCTGGAACAACCCGACACCACCGTTTTGATCGAGCCGGACCTTGCGGGCCGTGTTGATCAGTTCGGCAATACCGTGATCGAAAGGGAAAACCCATGAACGCCCAGCGCACTGCCCTGCTGACGATTGATTTGCAAAACGATTTTCTGCATCCCGAGGGCGCATATGGCCGCGCGGGACAATCAGCACCCGAGATCACGGCCCTGCCAGACCGCATCTTGCCCCTGCGCGACGCGCTCATAGCGGCGGGCGGCACCTATATTTCAGCACAGTTCACGCTGGTGCCGGGACGCGGTGGTGCGCCCCTAATTGCAGAACATCTCAAAGAACTGCGGCCCTTCCTGACCAAAGGCGACTTTACCCCCGGTGGCTTTGGCCATGATCTGGTCGATACGCTCAAGCCCGCAGATTTCACCATTGAGAAAGTGGCCTACTCCGCCTTCTACCAAACGCGACTGGAGTACATCTTGCGGGCAATGCAGATCGAGACATTGATCGTGGGCGGGATTGTGACAAATGGCGGCGTGGCCAGTACGTTGCGCGATGCACATTTGC
>CBDTVN010000137.1:0-6001 GCA_965364195.1 uncultured Sulfitobacter sp.
GCTTATGCCTGCGGCCTCCACGATGAAGGAACAGAAGAACGCAGATGCTCGCTCGCTATAATTGCGCGCGGCGAAGCATCGGCGAGTGGCGTAATCGCCAACTTATCGATTGGCGGACCTCAGACCACCCAAGATGCCTTGCGCTTTTCGAAAAACGCCCCGATCCCTTCGGCGGCCTCCTCCGTCTCCCATCGCGCCGCCAGTGCGGCAATCGACATCGCAACAGCTTCGTCGGTCGCTGCACCGCCCAAATCCTGCGCGAGTTTCTTGGCCGCCGCAACCGCCCCCGGCGCACAGGCAAGATAGGGCACAACCTCCCGCTCCACCGCCGCGTCCAGTTCTGCCTCTGGAACGCTGCGCGCGAGCAGACCCAGCTCCACCGCCTCAGCCCCCCCGAACACACGGCCTGACATAAACACACGCCGCGCGCGTCCTTCGCCCATGCGCGCGATCACGTATGGGCCGATGGTCGCAGGAATGATCCCCAGCTTGGTTTCCGTCAGCGCCATTTTGATCGTATCAACACCAACCGCCACGTCACACACCGCAGCCATACCCACACCGCCGCCAAACGCATTACCGTGCAGTCGCCCGATCAGCGGCTTTGGCAAACGGTTGAGCGCGCCCAGCATCGTTGCAAGTTTCCCCGCCTCAGCCGCCCGCGTGGCAGCATCCATGCCCATCTGTTCCTGCATCCAGCCCAGATCACCACCCGCGCAAAACGTCTTGCCCGCTGCCGCCAGCACCACAACACGCACCGCGTCATCCGCCGCCAGATCCGCAGCCGCCTGCGTCAACTCGGCCAACATCTGCGCCGATAGCGCATTATGCTTGGCCTCGCGCGCAAGGGTGAGCGTCGCAACGCCGCGCCCGTCCACATCGATGGTAATCGTCTCAAACATCCGCAACATCTTTCACATTAGCCACGCATCTGACGCGCCATCTCAGCCGCCTGCGCAATTACATCCAAGTCCAAGCCGGTCTCATAGCCCAGCCGCGCCAAATGCTCGGCGACCACCTCGGTCGCTACATTGCCCGAAGCACCGGGCGCATAGGGACATCCGCCCAAACCGCCCACAGCTGCATCAAACACCCGCACCCCAAGCGACAGTGACGCGTCGATATTGTCCAACGCCCGACCGCCCGTATCATGGTAATGCCCCGCCAAACGTCCCACCGGCACCACCTCACGCACCGCCAAGAGCATCCGTGCAATCGTATCAGGTGTCCCTGCCCCGATCGTGTCGCCCAGTGACACCTCATAGCAACCCATCGAGAACAGCTTGTCGGCAACACGTGCCACCGCTTCAGGTGCTACGGCCCCGTCATAGGGGCATTCCACCACGCAGGACACATAGCCTCGCACTGGCAAATCAATATGCCGCGCTTCCTCAAGAATAGGTGCAAACCGCGCAACGCTTTCTTCAATCGACGCATTGATATTCTTCTGGGAAAACCCTTCGGATGCACTGGCAAAGACAGCGATCTCGTCAGCCTTCGCCGCAACAGCATCGGTATACCCACGCATGTTTGGCGTCAGTGCGCCATAACGCACGCCGTCCTTGCGCGTGATCCCACCCAGAACCTCAGCAGACCCGGCCATCTGCGGCACCCATTTTGGCGACACAAAACTGGCAATCTCTATCCGCGAGAATCCCGCAGCGCTCAGCTTGTCCACAAGGGCGATCTTTTCCGCCACCGGAATGTCACGCGCCTCGTTTTGCAGGCCATCACGCGGTCCCACTTCAAAAATCTCACAAGGTCCCAAACTCATCGCATCCTCCCAAATAACAATACTCTTGCCCCAAGCCTATCACACAGGCAGCGGCCACGGCTCGAAAAATGTCTCTTCAAATATTTTGCCGGTATGCGGCAACGACGCCTCGAACCCCGCGCGCGCCGTGATCCGCTGGTACCATGCCTGCACCGCCTCAAATCCGTCGAGATGCGCAAAGAACCGCGCCAGATAAACCGCTTGCCCCACCGACACATCCGCCGCCGAAAATCCACCATCCAGCAGATATTCCCGCCCCGTCAACCGCGCCTCAAGGGCTGCGTAGCATTTGAGCAACCGGGCCGCCTCCAGCTTCATCACATAAGGGCTGCGCATATGATCCTCACGCAGTGCCACGTGTTGCTGGGTCAACGCCGCCGCGTGCTGGGTAATCGTCTCCGCAAAATGTATCCAGATCAACCATTGCGCCCGCTCGGCATGACCCGCAGGCCGCCCCAGCACGTCAGGTGAGAACCGCTCGCACAGCACTTCCGCAATTGCGCCCGTCTCGAACACCGCCTCCCCGTCAATCTCCAGCGCCGGCACCCGCCCCGCAGGGCTTTTCTCCAGATACGCCGGATCACGCAGGGATTTGTCGAACCCGTAGGTCTTCACCTCGAACTCGACCCCCAATTCATGCAACAACCAAAGGCTCCGCATAGAGCGGGTCTGCGGACAGTGATGCAGCGTGATCATGCAGCTTCTGCCTCGGCCTCGGCCTCAAGCCGCACCAGCGCCGCCCCCGCTTCAACCTGATCGCCAGCAACCGCCAGAACCTCAGCCACCACACCGTCACGCGCCGCAATCAGGCTATGCTCCATCTTCATCGCTTCCAGAACGGCAAGTTTGTCGCCCTTGGTCACAACCTGCCCCACGGTGGCAAAGACTTCGCGCACCAGACCAGGCATCGGCGCTTCGATCAGGTTGCCGTCCCCCTGCGCGCCCGCCGCCTGCTTCAGCGGATCAACCCGCTCAAACACCAAGCCATATCCGTCAAACACCGTCACCGTATCCCCCGACACCGCAACCCGCGCCGCAGGCAATCCGCCAATCTGCCAACGCCCGCCAATCCGCCGCGCCTCAACAACATCAACACCGATATGCCAGCGTTGCGTATCAGGGCCCGTAACCTCAACCTTCACCAGTTGTTCCTGATCACCCCAACCCAGCATCACTTGCTGCATCAGGGGTTCCCAAATTGTGAACCCCGTCTGCGGTGAGGTCTCTAGCAGCCCCATCGCCGCCATCCCCGCCAGCGCCACATGTCGCGCTTCAATGACAGGCACTTGCGTCAGCGCATCAATATCACGCGCAATCAGTCCCGTATCGACCTCGCCCTTGCGGAACCCCTCATGTCCTGCCAACGCGCCAAGGAACGTCAAGTTTGTCACGGTCCCGGCCACCTGCGTACGCGCAAGCGCTTGCCGCAACCGCGCCAATGCCACATCGCGGGTTGGACCATGCACAATCACTTTGGCAATCATCGGATCATAAAACGGGCTGATCGTATCGCCACTGCGCACACCACTGTCCGCACGGCAATCAGGATCAAACCCCAAGTGCGTCAGCGTCCCCGTCGCGGGCAAAAATCCTGCAGGCACATCCTCGGCATACAGACGCGCCTCAAAGGAATGGCCGGTAATGCTCAATTCGTCTTGGCGCTTGGGCAAATCTTCACCCGCCGCCACACGCAACTGCCATTGCACCAGATCAACGCCCGTGATGGCCTCCGTCACAGGATGCTCCACCTGCAAACGCGTGTTCATCTCCATGAAAAAGAACCCGTCAACCTTCAACCCGCCAACGCCGTCCACGATGAACTCAACCGTGCCAGCACCCTTGTAGCCAATAGCCTCCGCAGCGCGCACCGCCGCCTGCCCCATGGCATCGCGCACATCGAGAGGCATATCGGGTGCGGGTGCTTCCTCGATCACCTTCTGGTGGCGGCGTTGGAGCGAGCAATCGCGCTCGAACAAATGTACCGCAGTCTTGCCATCGCCAAACACCTGCACTTCGATGTGACGCGGCTGGCTTACAAACTTCTCGACCAAAACATCCGCATTGCCAAAGGCCGTCTTGGCCTCCGCCCGCGCAGAGGCCAGCGCTTCGGCAAAACCTGACGCATCCTCCACCTGACGCATCCCTTTGCCACCGCCGCCCGCCACAGCCTTGATCATCACCGGAAAGCCAATTTTTCCCGCCTCCGCAGCAAGCAGATCATCCGACTGGTCCTTACCGTGATAGCCGGGAACCACAGGCACACCCGCCTCCACCATCAGCGCCTTGGCCGCGTCCTTAAGACCCATCGCGCGGATAGCAGCGCCGGAGGGTCCGATAAACACCAGCCCCGCCGCCTCAACCGCATCCACAAACTCAGGGTTTTCACTTAGAAACCCATAGCCCGGATGGATCGCCTGTGCGCCCGTATCCAGTGCGGCCTGAATGATCACATCCCCGCGCAGATAGCTGTCCGCAGGGGCTGATCCGCCAATATGCACGCCCACATCCGCCATCGCCACATGCTTGGCGCCCGCATCGGCATCAGAGTACACCGCAACACAGCGCACGCCCATCGCCTGCGCCGTTTCCATCACACGGCAAGCAATCTCACCACGGTTCGCAATCAAAATTGTATCAAACATCAGGCGTAATCCTCAATTAGTTTAAAGCGCTCGCACATCAGCTTCATGTCTTCGGAAAATTCACCTGTGCGGTTGAAATAAGCCTCGTAGCCCGCGCGCCAGTGGTCCAAATCGCGGAACTCGCCTTGTGCAGCGACGAACTCGGAATCCATATCTGTGAAACGGCGGGTTTTGACTTCAACGGTCTCCAGCATGACGGCGGGCGTTCCGTCCCAATTGAGCGCGATATCGCGGCGGCCCACTTCGGGCCATTCATCGCCGCCCTTGCCGTAGGCAGATGCTGCCTCACACGTCGCAGTCTTTTTACCACTGCGCACCAGCGCGAGGATTTCTGCGCACAGCTCGGGGCTGTCCCCAAAGCGGAATGTTTCGGCTTCGGGATTTGCGTCAATAATTTCTTGCAATGTTTGTGTCATCGAAGTCTCCAATTGATACACCTCTTGGTGCACAGGGGGTGTACGCGGGGTGTACCCATGACACCCCCCTAAAATCACATTCTAAACACGCCGAATTTCGTCGGCTCGATTGGTGCATTCAAACTGGCGGACAGGCTCAGAAACAGCGTGTCACGGGTTTTGCGCGGGTCAATAATTCCATCATCCCACAGCCGCGCAGAGGCATAGAGCGGATGGGATTGCTCCTCGAACATATCCACCGTGGGCTGTTTGAACGCTGCCTCTTCCTCGGCGGACCATTCCCCGCCGCCACGCTCAATCGCGTCGCGTTTCACAGTCGCCAAGACGCCCGCCGCCTGTGCGCCGCCCATCACGGAAATTCGTGAATTGGGCCATGTCCACAAGAAACGCGGGCTGTAGGCGCGCCCTGCCATGCCATAGTTGCCCGCTCCGAATGAGCCGCCAACCAGCATCGTGATTTTCGGCACATTGGTACAGGCCACCGCCGTCACCATTTTGGCTCCGTGACGCGCGATTCCCTCATTCTCATACTTCCGTCCCACCATAAATCCGGTGATATTTTGCAGAAATACCAATGGGATATTGCGGGCCGAGCATAGCTCGACGAAATGTGCACCTTTTTGAGCAGCTTCCGAGAACAGCACACCATTGTTGGCGATGATGCCCACAGGGCACCCTTTCACATGGGCGAACCCCGTCACCAAAGTTTCGCCAAAGCGTGGCTTGAACTCGTCAAAGCGGCTGCCATCCACGGTGCGCGCAATCACCTCGCGAATGTCATAGGGCGTGCGCAAATCCCCCGGCACCACGCCGAGAATTTCAGCCGGATCATAAGCGGGTTCTTCCACGCTCTCCCACTGCACCGTGCTCGGCTTTGCGCGGTTAAGATAGCTCACGGCACGCCGCGCAAGGCTCAGCGCATGGGCGTCATCCTCTGCCAGATAATCAGCGACCCCGCTGAGCCGCGTATGCACATCACCGCCGCCTAAATCCTCAGAGCTTACCACTTCACCTGTTGCGGCCTTAACCAAAGGCGGCCCCGCAAGGAAAATAGTGCCTTGTTCCTTCACGATAATTGTCACATCCGACATGGCAGGCACATAGGCACCGCCCGCCGTACACGACCCCATCACAACCGCAATCTGCGGAATGCCCTTGGCGCTCATCCG
>CBDTVN010000138.1:0-6000 GCA_965364195.1 uncultured Sulfitobacter sp.
TGGTGCGTGTTGATCCCCGTCTTGCCCCCGACGGAGCTGTCAACTTGTGCCAGCAGCGAGGTCGGAATTTGCACAAACCGCACGCCACGGCGCAGGATCGCGGCAGCAAAGCCAACCAGATCACCGATTACCCCGCCACCAAAGGCCACAACCACATCGCCGCGCTCGACCTGTTGGTCCAGCAGCCACTCCACACAGTGCATCAACTCCGCCCAACATTTCGTCGCCTCACCAGCAGGCAAGGTAAGCGCCTCCATGCTGATGCCTGCCGACGACAGGCCGTCGCGCAATGTCTCAAGGTGAAGTCCCGCAACCGTCTCGTCACTGATCACAACCACGCGGGGACGTTTGAGCAACGGGGCGATGAACGCACCCGCCTGCCCCAGCAGCCCCGGCCCAATTTCAACGTCATAGGCACGCCCCGGCAGGGCCACGTGTACGCGCTCGTTCATGTCGCAGGCTCCATCACATCCGGACGGGTCAGAAGTGTTTCAATCACCCGTTCCGCCATCTCATCAATCGACAGATCAGGCGCGCATTCAACGTGCAGTTCTGCAAGTTGGTACACGGGCGTCCGCGCGGCAAAAATTTCCGTCAAAGTCGCGCGGGGATCGGCCGTGCGTAGCAAGGGCCGCGTGTCTTTGTGCCTCACCCGGTTCCACAACAAACCAAGCGACGCATCGAGCCACAAAGCAACACCTGCAGCGCTGATGTTTTCACGGTTGACCTGCGCCAAATATGCACCGCCTCCCGTCGACAGTATCCCCTTTTGGGTCTGCAACAAACGGCTGATCACTTCGGTCTCGCGTTTGCGGAAAAACACTTCTCCGTCGCGCTGGAATATCTCTGGCACAGACAGGTTTGCCGCTGCTTCTATCTCTGCATCACTGTCTAGAAACGGCACATCCAGCTTGAGCGCGACGGCACGTCCCACAGCAGTTTTGCCAGCCCCCATCATCCCAACCAGCGCCACCGTCTTTTTCAGACGGAAGCTGCTGTGTGGTCGGCGGATGTCAGCCGTGGATGGATCATTTTCAATCATTTCTATCTGAATGACGTGATCTTACTGAAAAGGCCATATATAGTTTGGGAAAATAATAGCAGATCGGGCAAAAAATCATGTTAGGCAAACTCTTCAAGCTTCTGTTTATCCTTGCGATTCTCGGATTTATCGGACTTGTCGGCTATGCCTATGTAGGACCTGAGCTGGGGTTGGATTTTGCACCCACGCCCCAAGAGATCCGATTGCCCGTCACGCTGGGAGGTCAGTAGGAGGATGCGCGCGCTGTTTTGGCCGCTGGTCCGCTGTATGTTTGTCGGTTTCCTCTTCCCACTGGCACAGGTTGCGCAGAGCGAAACAGCAATTCCGCTTTCCGTGATCGACTGGCTCGATAATCCTACGGCGCACGGAGAGTTGCCCCGCGCACCGATTCTGCGCAAAACCACCGAACCAAGACTAATTGCAGAGCCCGCAGTCGCCATTAGCGGCACCGCTCCGCAGGTCACAACCCGCCCTCTGAATGCGGGCGCGCCACCAGTTGTCGGACTTGCACCGACTGCGATGACAGGCATCCAAGAGAATATTTGGGCGGGCAGCGATGTGCGCCTGCTCAGCCACAGGATCGTTGCCCTCCCCGACCTTGAGTTACCGGCTGCAAACGGACTGCTCTACACCATTTTATTGGCCGAGGCCTCAGCGCCAGATGGAGATACAGCGGCGCAGAATATGCTGACAAAGGCGCGCGTGGAAAAACTGATGATGACGGGCGCTGTGGACCCTGCACTGGCACTTGTGGAACAGGCAGGCGGTCCGACATCGCCTGCGTTGTTTGATCTGTGGATGCAGCTAAGCTTGCTGGTCGGCACCGAGGACACGGCCTGTGGCGCGCTCTCGCGCAGCCCGCATCTGACCTCGGACACCGGCACGAAGATATTTTGCGATGCCCGCGCGGGCGATTGGCAGAACGCGGCACTCACTCTTGGCTCGGCCAAGGCGCTCTCCTTGCTGCCACCGACCACCCTTGATGTGCTGGACCGCTTTTTGAACCCTGATGCCTTTGAGGGTGCGCCACCGCTGCGCGCTCCGGCAAAAATGGATCCGCTCACCTTCCGTTTGTTCGAGAGCATCGGAGAGCCATTGCCCACTGGCCCCCTACCGCGTCCCTACGCCTTTGCCGATTTGCGCGATATCTCCGGCTGGAAATCACAACTCGAAGCGGCTGAGCGTCTGACGCGCGCTGGCGCATTGCCTGACAATCGCCTCCTTGGCCTCTACACGGACCGCAAAGCGGCGGCATCGGGCGGCATATGGGACAGGGTGCGCGCTGTGCAACGCCTTGATGCAGCACTAAACGATGAAAACCCCGATACTGTGGCAAACGCTCTGCCCTCGGTCTGGCGCCAAATGCAATACGCCGAACTCGAAGTGAGCTTTGCCACGAATTTCTATCCCCGCCTCGCGCCCCTCGCACTTTCCGGCAATGCCGCAGCACTCAAAGCCCGTATCGGCATGCTCTCGCCAGAGTACGAAGCGGTTGCATATGGGCTGGATGACAGCATTTCGCTTGGTGATCACACAGCGCTTATGCGCGCCGTCGCGGGGGGCGAAGTTGCAGGAGATGCTCCTTCAACGCCACTGCCCCGCGCGATCTATGATGCCTTTTCTGCTCCTGAGCCCCGCCCGGAATGGGTCGAAATGGCACAAAGGGGTAAACTGGGCGAAGCACTAATCGGTGCATTGCGCGCCCTGCATGAAGGTGGGCGCGGAGATTCGCGTGCATTGCGCGAAGCACTTGGCACATTGCGCGCTTTGGGGCTGGAAGACACCGCCCGTCGTGCCGCCTTGCAAATCCTGCTGTTGGGTCGTGCACCGTGACCGAACGCGCGCCCTCAAGCTGGATATCAATGTTTCTGGAGGCGCAGGCCGCCGAATTGGGCGCTGCGACAAACACCTTGTTGGCCTACGGGCGCGACCTGAAGGATTTTGACAGCTGGCTAGCCCGTCAAAATCGCAGTTTTGAGGATGTCGCCCGCGCCGATGTAGAGAACTATCTGGTGTTCTGCGATGCACAGGGCCTTGCCAAATCCACCCGCGCGCGACGCCTATCTGCGGTTAAACAGCTCTACCGGTTTGCATTCGAAGAAGGCCTGCGCACAGATAATCCCGCGATCCAGATCAGCGGACCGGGACAAGACAAACGCCTGCCAAAAGTTCTGTCTGTCGAAGAAGTGGACCGTCTGCTGTCGGCTGCCCGCAGCTTGGGGCGCAATGATACTGACCGCGTGCGCAACACATGTTTGATGGAGTTGCTCTATGCCACTGGCATGCGGGTGAGCGAGTTGATGGGCCTGCCTGTCAGCGCCACGCGCGGCGATCCTCGCCTTCTGCTGATCCTCGGCAAAGGCGGTAAGGAACGCATGGTCCCCCTCTCGCCCGATGCCCGCGATGCGCTGGCCCTCTGGATCAAAATGCGCGACGAGGTCGAGGCAAAAAATGCAGCGCTGAAAAAGCCAACTTCGCGCTTTTTGTTCCCCTCACGCGGCAAAGAGGGGCATCTGACGCGCCACTGGTTCTATATGCTGATCAAGGACATCGCCGTGGCGGCGGGTGTGGATCCGGGCAAGGTCACACCGCACACGCTGCGCCATGCTTTTGCGACGCACCTGCTGGCAGGCGGAGCCGATCTGCGCGCGATCCAAACGATGCTGGGTCACGCTGATGTCGCCACAACCGAAATTTACACCCACGTCCTTGAGGCGCGTCTGTCAGAGCTGGTCCTCGACCATCATCCTCTGTCGGAAACCGCGACGCGTAAGGCAGCAGGCAAGACATCCTCCGACGGCCAATAACCGCTCTGGAGCGCATCGGTGTACGCCAAGGGAAGCTTTGCAGTCTGCATATCCACCACTGCCCCCGCAACATCATAGGTCAGTTCCTCAATCTGAAACACGCCCCCACTCAATACCGCAAATCGCGTCTGCTGCGCGCCGTCATGGGGCGGCATCCCGATCACACCAGCATTTATCCAGATGCCCCGAGCCGTCTCACGGACAAAGGGCAACCCCGAATGCCCCGCAACCACCACATCAACCGGCCCAGCCGCTGCCTCAAGTGCGGCCCACTCCCCCTCGAACACCTCATCGTTATCCGTTTCCCAGACAAACCGCGCCACATCGCGCACGCCGCCGTGCAAAACGCCATACCGTTTGCCGTGATGCTCAAAGCTCAGCACATCAGGCAGCGCTGCCATCCACGCCCGCGCACGCTCATCCAACTGCCCGCGCGCGTAAGCGTACCACGCCACACTCAAACGGTCGCAGATCGTCCCTTCTTCGAAACCACAGCCGCAATCATCAGCGTTTTGCGCAAGCTGCACCTCACAGTTTCCCGCCAAGACCGTGCAACCAGAGGCGCGCACCGCCGCAACAGTCGCCGCAGGTGCGCCGCAATAGGCCACAACATCCCCTGTGCAAATCACATGATCCGCCGCAATCTGGCGCATACGCGCCTGCGCCAAAACCGCCTCGGCCGCCTGCAAATTGCTGTATGGCCCCCCAAACAGCATCATATCACCGTCCAAGACACCCAAATCACGGTGTTTCATACGCGCCCCTCCTTGAATGCAGCGGGGCCTCACCCCATAACAAAGCCAACAACCCTGAAAGGTTTTCTACATGGACATGTCCCAAGTGACGATAGATGGTGCGTTCTGGATATCGGTGAGCACGATTTTATTTTTGCTGGTCCTTTCGGGGTGCTTTTCAGGATCTGAAACCGCGCTCACTGCGGCCTCGCGCGGAAAGCTGCGCACACAGGCGGACAAAGGGTCAGTGGGCGCCGAACGCGCCCTCAAGATCACCGAAGACAACGAGCGGCTGATCGGCTCCGTCCTACTGGGCAACAATCTTGTGAACATCCTCGCCGCCTCCCTTGCCACCGCGCTCTTCACGCGTCTGTTCGGCGAGAGTGGTGTCGCACTTGCTACGCTGGTTATGACCCTGCTGGTGCTCGTCTTTGCCGAAGTCCTGCCGAAAACCTATGCCATCACCAATGCAGAACGTGCGGCGGCCCTTGTGTCCGGCCCCATCAGCATCGTTGTGCTGGTGTTCTCTCCGGTGGTAGGCGTCGTGCGTTTGTTGGTCCGCGGCATGCTGCGCTTGATGGGCGTCCCCGTCGATCCCGATAGCAACATCCTGGCCGTGCGCGAAGAAATCGCGGGGGCTCTGCAGCTTGGCCATTCCGAAGGCGTCGTCGAGAAAGAAGACCGTGACCGCATCCTCGGTGCACTGGACCTGCGCGAACGTGTTGTCGAAGAGATCATGCTCCACCGTTCCGGCATCGAGATGATTGATGCTGCGAACACGCCCGCAGACATTCTGGAGCAATGCCTGCGCTCCAATCACACACGCCTGCCGATCTACCGCGATGATCCCGAAAACATCATCGGCGTTATCCACGCAAAAGATCTGCTGCGCGCGATGTACAAGCTCATCGGCGGTTCCAAAGCTGGTGAAACTGCGCTTAAAGATTTCGACATCGCAGATGTGGCAATGGAGCCCTATTTTGTGCCCGAGACGTCGACACTGGACGAACAAATGCGCCAGTTTCTACACCGCCGCACCCATTTTGCACTGGTTGTGGATGAATACGGCTCCCTTCAAGGGTTGATCACACTTGAAGATATCCTCGAAGAGATTGTGGGCGAAATTACCGATGAATTCGACCCGCTTGCGGACCACGCCGTCAAAACCGACAGCGAGGGGCAATACCTCGTGGACGGTGCGATGACCATCCGTGACCTCAACCGCGCCAATGACTGGAACCTGCCGGATGATGAGGCCAACACAGTTGCAGGTCTCGTCATCCATGAGGCCCAGATGATTCCCACACGCGGTCAGGTCTTTCTGTTCCACGGCTTCCGCTTCGAAGTCCTCGCCCGCGACGGTAACCGCATCACAAAACTCAAGATGCGCCCCCTTTAAACAAGCGCCCCTATCTTT
>CBDTVN010000139.1:0-5902 GCA_965364195.1 uncultured Sulfitobacter sp.
AGTACGGAGCGTACGTCCTCTTTATTCAGCTTCTCACCATATTTAAGAGAGCGGTTTACAACAAAGACAGGTTTTGTCGGGACAATCTGCGCTTTTGTGGCCTCCGCACGGGCGATGGCGTTCTTATATTGGCCGATTTGGCCCTTTGCGAGGTACACAGCGCCGCTTGCCAGTGCGATGCCAACCAGCAGCACAAGTCCGAAAATCATACGCATGTTGTGTTCCTTCTTTTGGATGTCCAGCCGGACTGAACGCGGTTTCGTTGCATATGTGCTACCAGCAAACTGTGGTCATTATTTGGCAAGGGCGTAGTTTTTGTGCCGCCATGTCCAACAAGGGGCTGCTTTACTCCAGCCCAGCGAGTTCTTCGACAGATGTGTCGGTCAGATAGGTTTCGACACTATCGCCGAATACCTGCGTTCCGTTAAAAACTGAAATTATCGCAGCAAGGGCAAGACCACATACTGCAGCAGTCAAGACAACCCAATCTACGGTAATCGCCCCATCTTCGTTCCGTGCAAAATTCATTATTCTAGGCTGCATTGGTACTTCCCGGTAGTTTGAACTTGATCAGATTTGAGAACGAAAAAGGGGCTGCATTCAATGCAGAACGCAGCCCCCAGTATTACTGTCTAAGCAGTCAGATCGACTTACTCAGAACCTGCAATAGTTGTCCCACCGAAGCTCGCGTCACCGATTGTCTGGGAGTTCAGGAAGGTGGAAGTCTGTGCGGTCATGTCTGCGGCACCGGAAGAGATCGAGCCATAAGCAGCAATCGCCAGGCCAACAACCGCGGCTGTCAAAACAACCCAGTCTACTGTTACTGCGCCGTCTTCGTCATTGCGGAAGTTTTTTACGAAATTCATCATGTTAGTATCCCTCCAAAGGATTTTTTAAGATTTAAGTTACAACCTTGTCTCACCGTGTGGCCCGCTCTCATTCAGGCCTGCTCGACTTGGTATGACCCTATATAGCTGTATGAATGGGGCATGAATTTGGCGGCAAATGAGGCTTTTGCATTTGATAAGAGTTATTCTGATTTGATCAGCGTAACTTATTGTTTTGGAATGATTTTAGTATTGAATTATTCTGAAATTGGTTAACGGCTGCGTCCCAAACACCCCAATTAAGGCAAATTCGCCATGATTGAGTGCCTCATTTGCTGGTTTTTGAGGTCTTTTTGCGTAATATTGTTGGAAAAAAGCAGTGAAGAAATGAGTGCAGGCCCTATGAAACGTATATTTTTGCTGTTCGCAGTTGTTGCTGCGCTCAGTTTCTTGCCTGTTGGCGCTGATTTGCGTGCTGAATCGCCCGCGCCATTCCCTGAATTCAAGCCAAAGTTCGTCACACCCCCTCAATCAGGTGCGCGCAAACGCGCGATTGTTCAGATAAATCGCCCGTCACCTGCGGTCGCGCCTGCTCCTGCTGCGCAAACAGCGCCATCCGGGGCAATCGAGCGACCCAAGGCAGGTCAGTATGACTGGTTCTGGGCGCAAGTTTCGCCTGATGCATCAAAATCAGGGCCAGGGCGTCTGGAAAAAGCGATGATAGCTCTTTCGGGGTCGACCTCACGGGTACCCGCGCCGCGCCTTCAGCATATGCAAGACATCGCGAAGCTGCACGGTGTGGATATCTTACTCTCGACCATCGGGACGAAAGTATCTCCTGCATTGGCCTTGGCCATTATCTCGGTGGAATCGTCAGGGCGGGTGGATGCCGTCAGCAGTGCGGGCGCGCAGGGTTTGATGCAACTGATGCCCGCAACTGCCAGCCGCTTTGGTGTAGAGGACAGTACTATCCCGAAGCAGAACATCTCTGGCGGGATCAAATACCTCGATTGGCTGATGGGTGAGTTCGAGAGTGACCCCATTCTGGTGCTGGCAGGCTACAATGCAGGAGAGGGTTCGGTGCGCAAGCATGAAGGCGTTCCGCCGTTTCCCGAAACCCGAGACTATGTGCCTAAGGTGCTGGCCGCGTTCCAAGTCGCTAAAGGTCTGTGCAAAACGCCACCCCAGTTAATCTCGGATGGCTGTGTTTTTGCGTCTATGAAGTAGAGACCCTTTGAGGAAGACCTCGTTGAGGCTATCGGTAAGCTTACTCAAGTAAGCGCCTTACAGCAGCCGTACCTGCGTCCCAATCGGCACAAGTGCAAAAAGTTCTTCGACTTTGTGGTTATATAGTCCAATGCATCCATCTGAGGACAAGCGTCCGATTTTGCGTGTGTCGTGGGTGCCATGGATCAAATACGCGGGCCATGAGAGGTACATTGCATGAGTACCAAGCGGATTGCCTGGGCCAGGGGGCATGTATTCTAGTGTCGGGTCACGCTCTACCATAGATGCAGTAGGGGTCCAGTCAGGCCCAACGCGTTTGCGTACGACTTTGGTATACCCGCGTTTGGTTAACTCTTCGGAGCGTGGAACAGAAGACGGGTACATTTTATAGGTTTCACCATCCCCGCCCCAAAAATGGAGAGTGCGCGATGAAATATCCGCAACAATTGCACCTTGGCCCAAATCGTCGAAGTGATCCTCCCAGCGTTGCGGGGTAAATCCCATGATGTTGCGGCGCGTGACTACGGGTGCCGGAGCATTTTGTGCGTGGAGGATCGAGGGGGAGGCCAGTGCGGCGCCTGATGCAAGTATCATACCGCGGCGAGAGAATCTAATTTGTGTCATGTTGCTGCTCTATCTTTCAATGAGATATTCGAAAAAGCGAATGGATCATCTTGAGCAGAAATTAAAGTGCCGTTTATCGACCTAACGCAAACGTTATCGAGCGCCGGGACAGCCCCGTACACACAGGGCTGTCTTCTTAAGCTATCACTCGGCGCTTTTTGCTGCGGGCTTCTTCGCCACCGCTTTTTTTGCAGGCGCCTTCTTAGCAGCGGGTTTCTTCGCTGCTGCCTTCTTTTTGGGCGCAGCTTTCTTTTTCGCTGCCGGTTTTTTCTTGCCCGATTTCTCGGCACGCTCGTCAATCAGGATAACGGCCTGATCAATCGTGATGTCCTCGGGCTCTATCGTGTCCGGGATCGTCGCATTGATTTTCTCCCACTTCACGTAAGGGCCATACTTACCTTTCATCACGTTGACCGCACCACCCGCTGTCGGATGCTCGCCCAATTCGCGCAAAGGGGCCGCTGCGACACCGCGTTGTCCGCGTGACGCTACTTTCTCTGCAAGAAGTTGCACCGCGCGGTTCATGCCTACCGTAAAGACTTCGTCGATACCCTCGAGATTGGCGTTTGTACCACCACGGTCTGACGTGCTGGGGGCATGTTTGAGATAAGGGCCATAGCGGCCGATGTTGGCCCAGACCATGATGCCATCCTCGGGGTGTGGTCCGATTTCGCGCGGCAAAGACAGCAGCATCACAGCACGTTCAAGATCAAGCTCTTCGGGCTCCCAGTCCTTGGGAATGGATTGCCTTGGTGGCTTCGGTACCTCTTCGGTCTGAGCGCCGCGTTGCACATAGGGGCCAAAGCGCCCTTTGAACACGCGAATCTCGTCGCCTTTATCCTCACCCAGCAGCTTGCCATCCGGTGGAATGGCGGACGCTTCTGCTTCGGGGTTTGGCGGGCCGAATGGGCGCGTGTAGCGGCACTCTGGATAGTTGGAGCAACCGATGAACGCCCCGCCAGAGCGCGCGGTGCGCATGCTGAGACGTCCAATTTCGCAATTGGGGCACAAGCGCGGGTCCTTGCCGTCGCCTGCATCGGGAAAGAGGTGGGGGGCCAGCACATCGTTGATTTTCTCGAGCACTTCGGTAATGCGCAACTCGGACGTCTCGGCGATGGCCGCCGAGAAATCGCGCCAGAACCGATCTAGCACTTTCTTATAATCGGCGTCACCAGCAGACACTTTATCAAGCTGGTCTTCAAGATCGGCGGTAAAGTCATAGCCGATGTAGCGGCGGAAGTAGTTTTCCAGAAAGGCAGTGACCAGACGGCCCTTGTCTTCGGGGATCAGGCGCTGGCCTTCGCGGCGCACATAGCCACGGTCCTGAATGGTGGTAACGATGCTGGCGTAGGTGGACGGACGGCCGATGCCGAGCTCTTCCATGCGCTTGACCAGTGTCGCTTCGGTGTAGCGCGGCGGCGGCTGGGTGAAGTGTTGACCACCAAGCACGGCGTCCTTTTCAGCAAGCAATGCGCCGCTCTTGCGCTGCATGCCGCCGGTGCCTTTGTCGCCGGTATCAATCAGCGCGTCGTCAGCCACGCCTGCGGCTTTGCTGAACTCTTCGCTGTAGCGTGCGGCGGCTGATTTCTTGAGTTTGTCGCCTTGGGTGATCTGGGGCAGACGCTTTTCATCGTCATCGGCCACATCATCGCGGCCTTCTTCATAAACTTTGAGGAAACCGTCAAAGAGTACTACCTGTCCGGTGGCGCGCAGTGTGACCTGTTTATCATCGGACGAGATATCGACAGTGGTCCGCTCCAAACGCGCACTTTCCATCTGGCAGGCCAGCGTGCGCTTCCAGATCAGATCATAGAGTTTGCGCTGATCGCCATCCATCAGCTTGAGCGCATCGGCGTCTTTGGACATCTCGGTGGGGCGCACACATTCGTGTGCTTCCTGCGCGTTCTTGGCTTTGTTTTTATAGAGACGCGGCTTTTCGGGAACATATTTATCGCCGTAACGGTCCGCAATCGCACTGCGCGCCATCTCCATGGCTTCGGGGGCCATGTCGATGCCGTCTGTCCGCATATAGGTAATGTGACCGGCTTCATAAAGGCGCTGGGCAGTGCTCATGGTCTGGCGCGCGCCCATGCCGAATTTGCGACTGGCCTCTTGTTGCAGGGTCGAGGTCATGAACGGCGCGGAAGGGTTGCGCGAGGCAGGTTTGGCCTCAACGCTGGCGACTTTTAGATCACGGCTTGAGACAGCTTGGACCGCCATTTCCGCCTTTGTTGTATCGTCGAGATCGAATTTATCGAGCTTTTTGCCAGCAAGTTCCGTCAAGCGGACCTCAAACTCCTGACCTGACGGAGTGGAGACAAGCGCCTTAACGCTCCAGAATTCGCGCGGGCGGAAGGCTTCGATCTCGATTTCGCGCTCACAGATGATGCGCAAAGTGACTGATTGCACGCGGCCTGCTGACTTTGCACCGGGCAGTTTGCGCCACAAAACGGGAGAGAGGTTGAAGCCCACCAGATAATCCAACGCGCGGCGGGCGAGGTAGGCCTCCACCAGTGGCATGTCCACTTGGCGGGGGTTCTTCATGGCTTCGGTCACAGCGGTTTTGGTAATTGCGTTGAACACAACGCGGCTGACGGGCGTGTCTTTCTTGATCGATTTGCGCAGCGTGAGCGCCTCTTGGAGGTGCCAGCTGATCGCTTCACCTTCGCGGTCGGGGTCGGTTGCGAGGATCAGTTCGTTGTCGTTTTTCAGCGCATCGGCAATCGCCTTCATGTGCTTTTTGGAGCTGCTATCGATCTCCCACAGCATTTCGAAATCATTGTCGGTATCAACCGAACCGTTCTTGGGCGGCAGGTCCCGGACGTGGCCATATGAGGCCAGAACCGTGAAGTTATCCCCGAGGTATTTGTTGATCGTCTTGGCCTTGGCGGGAGATTCGACAACGACTACTGGCATGTATTTACGGTCCTTCGACGGAGTGAATGGCGGCGTCTACGGCCTTTGACATGTGGGATGCAAGGGGGCTTTGTCAATGCGTGGTGGGAGGAAGATGCCGTAATTGCGAGGGGAAAGTGAGGCTTGACGGTGTCAAATCGGCACGCATTGGCACGGCAGATCGGCGTTTTGTGCGCTTAGATCGGGCGCGATAGCAGACCACCCGCGCTGCGCGTGACCTGACCATCCATCTCTAATTCCACCAACGCAGGCGTGAGCGCGGAGGAGGGCAATTGCAAGTCGCGGATCAACTGGTCTTCGGCCACAGG
>CBDTVN010000140.1:0-5774 GCA_965364195.1 uncultured Sulfitobacter sp.
CCTAATCGTAGCCCGTCATTTCAAGATATCCGATGCCACTGCGATTTCCTGACACAGTAACTGGCCCCTCCCAATAGGGGACGGCCATGTCCATCCATGCCTGCGGATTGATCGCAGCGACTGTAACATCCACATCATATTCAGGCACGCGCACCTGCCAACGGACCGGCACCTCGCGCCCGCCCACATCCGCGCTCGCCAAGGGCTCCGCGTCAAAGCTGCCATTGGGCAAGGCGGTTGTCTGCCCGTCAGGCATGATCCACGTGCCGGAGGTGTAATAGCTGCCGTCTGATTGCCGCAGCCTGAACCCCATCAGCTTTTCCCCCGCATCAAACGAGATCGAGAACCAGTCCCATCCCGTCTGGTCCGACGCCAGCGGTTGCGAAGACCATTCACGGTCGAGCCATGCTGTGCCTGTGACCGCTACATCGCCATCGGGTAAGGTGAGCGTGCCTGACAGGTCAAAGAAAGGCTGGGAGTAGTAATAGCTCGCTTGACCCTGTTCAGATTTGACTGAAAACCCGTCCTCGCCATGAAATACAAGCGGCCCTCGGGCGCGCAAGGCGACGTCGTAGCTGAACTGCGGTCCTGCGGCGCGCAGTTGCATCGCATCAAACGTCTCGCCGCGCAGGTGCCATTCGTCAATCCACGCCTCGAACGGTGCGGCGGTCACACCGGCCTGCCCGGTGCCGCCGCGGGCGAAACGCTCGGATGTGTAATGCGCGGTGGGTGTGGTGACCGCAGCGTTGCCAAACCAGATTTGGGGACTGTCCCAGCCTTGGGTTTCATACGGTGCAAGGGCAGAGCGGAAGAGCGTCCATTGCAGGCCATATGCCATACCATCGGGCCCCTTCATGTTGGCTGTAAGATACCACCACTCGATCCTGTACTCAGGGTGCGCGCCATGATCGCGGGGAAAGTCGAATGTGGGCGCTGGGGTGGGCACAGCAAAGGCTTCGTCTGCCGCACTGCCCAAGCCACCAAAGCCCTGCGCAGACCCTGACAGCGGGCTTGCAAACGCGAGGAGCGCAGCAAAGATCAAGGTTTTAACGTTCATTGGCAAATACCTTCAGCAAATCCGCAGGCGGGGTACGCGCCAGTTTGCGGGCGGGCCACGCGGCCGCCAGAACTGCCGCGCCCAAGGCGAAAAGCCCCAGCACCGCATAATCACGCGGAAAGACATACATCGGCAGCCGCCACCCAAACGCCTCAACATTCACCACGGCAAGCAAAACCCACGCCAGCGCCAGCCCCAGTGGCAGCGCGCAAGCAGCGGTCAGCAGGGCCAGTACAACCGCACGGATCAGCTCCAATTGCCCCAACCGACGCCGTGTCATGCCCAACGCCCATGCCGGTGCCAGTTGTGGCACGCGCATTCCCGCAAGAGTGAGCAAGCTCATAAAGATCGCAAATCCCGCCACGGTGAGGGTCAGCACATTGAGCGCGGCAGTCACGGTAAACGTCCGCTCAAATACACCCAGCGAAAAGGCCTTGATCTGTGCTTGGTCCGTGATGCTCTGCGAGGGCATACCAAATTTCTCGGTCAGGTCGGTGCGCAGGGCGCTTGCATCATCGGTGCGCAGTCCGAAACGTGTGGCACGGACCTGCGGGTGTAGCGTGGCAAAGAGCGGCTCGCTCACAAGGGCCTGCCCGATAGGGTTGCCGTAGTCGCCAAAGACGCCAGCAATCGGCAGGGTCATCTGTGGCGCAACCGTTAGGTCATCGCCCACCCAAATCCCCGCGCGCCGTGCGAGTTGCTCATTGACCAACACGGCCTTGCCCGCTGCCACCAAATCCCAAACCTGCGGCGCTGAGGCGAGCAGGGACCAGTTGTCGCGGTACGTCGCGCCAATTCGTGCGCCGTAGAGTTCGGCGGGTAGCCCTGCCAGTTCGGCTTCCACAGACAACAGGGGTAGGACCTCAGTGGTGCGGGTCGCTGCAAAGGTCTCGAGCGCACGGGCCTGCTCCGCACTCTCAGCGCTTACATAAAGCTCGGAGGCCAGCCTCTGGTCCAGAAAACCCGTGAACGTTAGCCGAAAACTTGAGACCATGGTCGAGACGCCCACATTTGCCGCCATCGCCAGCAAAAGCGCCATGAGCGCGAGGCTCAGCCCCGAAAGTTGTTGACGCGTGTCGGCCCAAAACCACTGGGCTGTGACGCCGCGTGCCAAAGATGCCGCCGCCCGCAGCGCTCCGTCCAGCAGCAAAGGCAAGGCCAAAGCAGCCCCCACCAACAAACATGCCAACAGGCCAAAGCCCATGACCAACCCCTCACCGAAGAGCGCCAGCACACCTGCCACAAAGAGCAACCCAACGCTGGCGATCATCTGAACCTGCCGCATCATCCCGCGCGATGTCGCCCATGCACGGGGCCGCGCACTGGCCAATAAGGGCATCCTCGCCACAGAGGTCAGTGCACCCGTGGCCGCAATCCCCGTTCCAAGGACCGAAATGGCCAGCCCTGACAGCCACCATGAGGGGCGCAACTGGAGCGTGCCGGAGACCTGCGCGCCATATAACCCTTTGAGCGTTGCGGCCACATCTGGCAGCAGGGTCGCCGCGACCAGATAGCCAAGACAGACCCCGATTAACCCGCCGATCAGCGCTAGCACCAGCAGTTCTGCGGCCATGAGTATGATCAAGCGGCGCAAAGGCATTCCAAGCGCGCGCAGAGTGCGCACCATCGCTCGGCGTTGCTCGAACGCGAGGCCGATTGCGCCATGCACGATGAAAATTCCCACGGCGAAGCTGAGCAAGCCGAACGCGGTGAGGTTCAGGTGAAAGCTGTCGGTGAGCCGCCCCACGTCAGAGCCGCCTTGTGCTGCACGTCGCGTGAGGTCTGGCGCGATCTGGTCAAGGGGTGCGCGCCCCACAGGTTGCTCTGTTGCGATGATGAGGCGGCTGAAGCGCCCCTGTGCCTCCAGCAAGCGCTGAGCTACAAAAACGTCCGTGATGGCCGTGTCGGGCGCGATGCTCGGCTCGATCACGACGGGGGCGTCGACAAGCCCCTCCAGCTTTGCCGCCGTAGCGGCGTTCGCGAAAACGGGCCGCTCTTCCAGAAATTCGGGCAATCCGATGCTGCCGTCCGCCACTGGCCCCAATCCGCCCGGTGCAGTGAGAGGATCAATCCCGATCAGACGGACCTGTGCACCCGCGATGCCGATTTGCCCCTCGATCACAGGACCCACCAGCCATCCTGCGCGGCGCAGGGCAATGAACGTTTCTTGCGCAATATCGGCACCCGCTGGGGGCAAAAGCTGGTCATACTGCCCTTCACCCAAGGTGGCGGCAGCGGCGTCATAGCTGGCGCGCGCCTCCGAGTTTACGGCCTGAACACCAGACCACAGTGCCGTAGCCAGCGCCAAGCCCGCCACCAGCGTAAACAGCTGCAACGGATTGCGCCGCCAGTGCGACCACAGCGCAGAGAGCGCAGTCGCCGTCACGCAAGCAGTCCCTTGCTCAAGTGTAACTGCCGCCCCATCTGGCCTGCCAAACGGGGAGAATGGGTGACCATGACCAAAGCGGCGCCGGTTTGCGTCACAAGTGCCAACATCTGCGCCAAGACCTCAGCTGCTGTGGCTTCGTCCAAATTGCCCGTGGGCTCATCCGCCAGAATAAGCTGTGGTTTGGCCGCAAGCGCACGGGCGATGGCCACCCGCTGTTGCTGGCCGCCCGAAAGCTGTTCGGGATATTTGCGCTGATGATCCCCCAGCCCCAGGGCGGCGGCCAGATCCTCCGCTGCTGCCGCATCATAAACCCCGGCGAGCCGCGCTTGAAATGCGATGTTGGCCGCAACATCCAGCGAAGGTATGAGATTGAATTGTTGAAAGATAATACCGACAGAGCTGCGGCGCACGGCGGCACGGCCCGCATCGTCCATGTGGCTAATGTCCTGACCGTTCAACACAATTGCGCCCGTATCCGCTGTGTCCAGCCCGCCAATCAGGTGGAGCAGTGTGCTTTTCCCCGAACCACTTTCACCGGTGAGGGCCAGCGTTTCACCCGCCGCTACGTCCATATCAATGCCGCGCAGGACGGGGACAGGGCCGTCTGCACCGTCATAGGATTTCTTAAGGTCGGTGACGTGCAGCAGCATATGGCCCTCCGTGGCTGGCCCATTACCTATCTCACAATGTGGCTACGGCCACTAGAGAGTGCTCAGCAGAGGGCCATTTGTCGCGGCAGGGCTGGTCAGCGGTGCGTGTGCGGCTAGTTAGAGGTGGAAGTGAGTGGAGAACAGTATGCGCAAATTAAGGCACTTGGTGCTGGCATTCCTGATCTCAGGAACGCCAGCGATAGCAGGAGAAAGCACAATGGAGTTGCAGCCCGACTGGGAGTATGTCGCTGATACAGTTATGGGGGGCGTATCCTCGGGTCAGCTAACGCGCGGCGAAGTTGCAGGTCGCGATGCCGTTCAGCTCACAGGGGAAGTCTCGCTTGAAAACAATGGTGGGTTTATCCAGATGGCCTCTGATCTGGGGCAGGACGGTGTTTTTGATGCGTCCAGCTGGCAGGGCGTTGAGGTTGACCTGCGCGGCGTGGGTACGGGTTATGAGGTGCGTCTGCGCACGGACCAGTTGTCGCGCCCATGGCAATCCTACCGTGCCGTGATCGAGCCTACGGGCGACTGGCAGACCGTACGTTTTGCGTGGGACGCGTTCGAGGCGAACAGGACAGATGTTCCATTTGATCCCGCGCGCGTGCGTCGTTTGGGTATCCTTGCGATTGGCGCAGAGATGGAAGCGGATATCGCAGTCTCCGGCATCCGTTTCTACAAATGAGCAGTTCAGAAAAACAGCGTGTGCTGGACCCTGCGGACGTGAGTGCGATCATCCAGATGGCGCTGAGCGATCATGTACTGTTTGCAACGATCGAGATGGAATACGGCCTGTCCGAGAAGGAAGTGCAGGCGCTCATGCGCCGCGAATTGAAGGCGGGCAGTTACCGCACGTGGCGCAAGCGGGTGCACACATTCGGCACACGGCGAGAGCAGTATAAATGAGCAGCGCGCGCGAAAAGGGCCTTGCCGTGCCGTCCAGCCGTTTGAGCCGCTTGTCCCGCTTGGGCGCTATGACCGCTGGTGTGGCGGGTAACATGGCCATGGGCGGCGTGGCGCAACTGGGGCGCGGCGAGCGGCCAGACTGGCGCGGGCTGCTGCTCACCCCGTCGAATATGACGCGGGTGGCGGACCAGCTGGCCAAGATGCGCGGCGCTGCGATGAAAATCGGGCAACTGGTCTCGATGGATACGGGCGATATGCTTCCGCCCGAGTTGGCGCAAATCATGGCAAGGCTGCGTGATGACGCCCATTTCATGCCGCCCGCGCAGCTAAAGAAAGTTCTAAGCGCGCAATGGCACGAAGGATGGCTGCGCGACTTTGCCCGCTTTGACGTGCGGCCCATCGCGGCGGCCTCTATAGGGCAGGTCCACCGCGCGCAGACACGCGACGGGCGCGACATGGCGATCAAGGTGCAATATCCCGGCGTGGCGCGCAGTATCGACAGTGATGTGGCGAATGTGGGCGCGCTCATTCGTATGTCAGGGATGTTGCCGAAGGGTTTTGCGCTGGCGCCTTATCTCGATGAGGCTGCACGTCAGTTGCATGAGGAGACCGATTATATTCGCGAGGCTGGGTGCCTCAATCGGTTTCGGAGTTTGCTGTCGGGGAGCGAGGGATTTGTGCTGCCTGAGGTCTATGAGGATTGGAGCACCGAGTGCATTCTCGCCATGAGTTTTGTGAAGGGCCGCCCGATTGAAGAGGCGGCGGATGCTGA
>CBDTVN010000141.1:0-5591 GCA_965364195.1 uncultured Sulfitobacter sp.
GTTGCGTAGCTTCAACCTACGGCTGCCCTTTTCGTTTATCTGGGCTGCGGATGAGAAACGAGGCCAGTCTGCCACTCTAAATATCAGCTTGACGGAGACCCGCCTCGGGAGATGGCGGCAAACCACTGCGGGGCTGATGCGACCACCCTTAAAGGTTGAAATGGCTTTGGCAAAAAGGCACCATTCCGGTGCAAGCATTCCGGCACGGTCGTGTCGGTTAACGCCATCTGGCTCCCATAAGGTCAGAGGCATTTAGCGGAGGAAACCAACTTATGTCTGATACGTATGATTTCATTATTGTGGGCGGCGGCTCGGCCGGGGCTGTGATTGCGACACGCCTGAGCGAAGACCCAAACTGCCGCGTTGCATTGGTTGAGGCGGGTGGCCCGCCCCCCGATCACGAAATGATGCCCGCCGCCGTTGCCGGATTGCAGCTCGATCCCCAAACAGACTGGATGTTTACCGCTGATCCGGGCAATGCCGGACTTGGCCTGCGCGATAACCTGATGCCGGTGCCCCGCGGCAAAATGCTCGGCGGCTCGTCAGGGCTGAACTACATGGCATATGTACGCGGTCATCCGGGCGATTTCGACGCTTGGGCCGAAGGCGGTGCGACAGGGTGGAGCTATGAGGATGTGCTCCCCTATTTCATCAAAAGCGAGGATCTGACGCCCAGCAATGAAATCTCTATCGACAGTGATGCCCACGGCACAGGCGGACCTTTGGGTGTCTCCGTCCGATCTCCCGTTATTCCGGCAGCACGTGATTTTGTAACAGCGGCGGGGACCGCCGGCATTCCGAACGGTGACTACAACGGACGGGACCGGGGTGGCCCGGATGGCGTCGCCTCGTTGTTTCAGACCACAACGCGCAACGGTATGCGGTCGAGCACCTACCGCGCGTTTCTGCAAGGCGATACAGAGAACCGTGGTAACCTTACGATCATCCCCCATGCCCATGTGACACGGGTGATCCTGTCCGGCGATGAGGGTGCGCGCGCGGCAAGCGGGATCGAATACCAAGACGCCGATGGCGCGCTGCATACGATCAACGCTTCTGGCGAGGTTATTCTGAGTGCGGGTGCTGTTGGCTCCCCCCAAATCCTGATGCTGTCGGGCATCGGGCCACGCCGCGAGATCGAAGCTGTTGATCTGGAATGTCTCCATGAGCTGCCCGGTGTGGGTAAAAACCTCAAAGATCACCTGCACTGCCCCCTCTTCTTCCCCGCCCCCGGCATTGGTATTCCCATCGCCGAAGTGGGTGTTTCTGCAGGGCCAGACGCCTTGCGTGCGCCCGCTGGCCCCCTGCCCGCCGATCCAGCCGACGATGCGTCCATGTCGCCCGAATTGGCAGGTCTCAAGGCAGAAGCCGAGCGCCGCGTAACCCAATGGATGGAGACAGGTGAAAGTCTCGTGTCTTCATCACTTTATGATGCGGTTGCGTTCTTCTCGACTGGCTTGGGCGATGCTCACAGCCATGATGCCCAAATCGGGTATGTCCCCAGCGGCTTTGACGCAGGGCTGTTGGGCGACCGCTTGCGGATCAAACTGGAAGACTTCTTTGAGGACCCCGACAAGACGCTGGCACCTGATCAGGAAAACATGCTGCTGTTGGCCAACCCCGTCTTGCCGCACAGTACTGGCGAGATTGTGTTGGCGAGTGCGGACCCGCTTGCTGCACCCATCATCAGGATGAACTATCTCACTGATCCGCATGATCTAAAGGTGATGGTGGCGGTAATCCGCAAGGCGCTGGATATCGCCGCAAACTGGCCCGGAGATATCAAGCCTGGTCCCCTCAACGTCCCCCCTGCGCTCGCCAAGAAGCATGGCTATGTGGAGGGTGAGGCACCAAGCGATGCACTGCTTGAAAACCTCGCGCTCCATTATTCCACGACAGTGTATCACCTGTGCTCGACCTGCCGGATGGGCGATGTCGTGGACGCGCAACTGTGCGTCAGCGGCGTGGGCAACCTTCGGGTGGCCGATGCGAGTATTATGCCCGATATCGTCAGCGGAAACACCAATGCTGCGTCCATAATGATCGGTGAAAAAGCTGCGGATATTATTTCAGCGGCGCATCAGTTGAAACGCACGGAAGCTGCATAGAAGGCAGCTGCTGGTGAGCCAAAGTGCTTTAGTTTGTAAGGGAACCGAGAGTACAGCCTAATCAACTAAGACTTTATTTTCCCTTGAAAATATAGAACTAGGTTCATCAAATAGATGTCGGCGGGGAGCTTTTTAGAGCATCCCCGCTGGCCATGAAGTCGCAACCGCACAGGGAGAAGGTCACGTTAGATGATCGGTCTGAGAACCTGCAATCATATCCATCTAATTGAATTTAGCCATTTTGTCGGCCCCCTTCTCATTCATAGAAAACTGATGCGGCGGGCCCGCTTTCAGGCGAACCAAGCCTGACCCTGTCGGCGGTCCTTAATCGGAAATATAGACCACGCCACCGCCTGTGAACATGAGCGTATCGGAGTCCAGACCGCCGTTCAGCGTGTCATTTCCAAGTGTTGCCCCGCAGATTGTCATCGCCCCAACCAAACCGCACCGACTTAGCCCGTCTCTTCCATTCAGGCATGCACTCGCGGACAGTGGACAATGGATTTAGCTCTGTCTCTGGCAATCTTGCTAAAGGCTTGCAAGACGAAGGTGTGAAGTGCTCTCGCGGGTTGCCATATCATCTATCACACCGCAGGCGATAGGGGCCCATGTGGCAATGACCGCTGGCGAAGCGTTCAGTAGTCGTGTGGTTTGACCAATATCTTTGTGCCGTTCGATCTGCGTCAGGTAGGCAAGAAACAGGACCATTTGGGAAATCCACCCTCGATGCAGATTCAATTCGCCTTTTACGCGTATTGAACAAGACTTATGGTACCGTCAGGACATGTAGGAGGACGATATGGAAATTTTACCGCTGACAGGTGCATTGGGCGCGGAGATTTTTGGCGCGGACATTCGCCGCAACAAAGATTTCGAGGCAATCCGCGCTGCGTTTGCGGAACACTCGGTGATTGTTCTGAGGGCACAGGATGCGGCGCCAGCGGACCATCTCGCCTTTGCTCGTCGCTTTGGCTCTGTTAACATCAACCGCTTTTTTAAATCGGTCGAGGGTCAACCTGAAATTGCAATGGTGTTAAAGGAAAAGGACCAGACGGAAGCCATCGGTGAGGGTTGGCATACTGATCACTCCTATGATCATGCACCGGCATTGGGGTCCATTCTCCATGCCGTTGAGATGCCCCCTTTTGGTGGCGATACGCTGTTTGTATCTATGGGGGCCGCCTATGAGGCACTCTCTGCGCCGATGCGCCAGTTTCTGGACGGGCTGACGGCGGTGCATTCGTCGCGCCATGTGTTCGGCGCATCTGCGATGGACAGCGAGGCGGCCAAAAGCGGTCGGCTGGAAAACGCGGACGCTGCAACTCAAGACGTGCGCCATCCCGTTGTCATTACCCATCCTCTAAGCGGACGGCGCGGGCTATATGTAAACCCTGTGTTCACCACGCATATCGAAAACCTGAACAGCACTGAGTCCGAGGCGCTTCTCGCGATGCTTTATGCCCATTGCCAACAGCCCGAATTTCAATGCCGGGTGCGGTGGAAGGCAGGAGACATCACCATGTGGGACAACCGTGCGACATGGCATAAGGCGATCAATGACTATCAGGGTTTCCGCCGCCTAATGCACCGCGTCACCGTCGAAGGCGTTCCGCTCTCCTAGCCTCTCAGGTTTTTATCTTTCTCGAAAAACTCCCAAATCCGATGGGACTTAGCAGTTCTATTTGATCCTCATGATGGCAAGTGATGGGGGCTTTTCCGATCAGGGCAATAGCTGATCCGGAATACGGTTTCAGACACAGTCTGGCTTTTGTTACTGCTCTTGAAAGCCGTCTTTCGCCACCCGACTTGCATGGCTACTCTACTTCTTTGAAATCGCGATCCGGTAAGTTTTGCAAAGACCTTTCAAATTTGCCCGCCTCCCGCCTTTCCTGATTTCAATACTGTGGCCCCTGGCAAGCGTTGCGCCATGAACGTGAACAGGCGACATCGGCGCACGCCATTCGGTTTCATTCCGTCCAGCCATGTGACGGGCCACCTCTGAGGGGCAAATCGTTAAATCGGCTCAGCGTTGTGCAGTGAGGGTCAGGATCGCGGATCCTGTTGATAAGCAGCTTGCACAAATACATACGCAAATCACTGCACATGTAGCCTGTTTGCAGCCACTGGCGCTACGCCGCGTGCCAAGTTTCATCGTTTGCGCATCCATGAGCAAGATCATGCAACGAATACAAAACAGGCCGTTCATCGTTTGCATGTTCGAGAAGCGAATTGTGCGGCGTCTCTGGAACGCATCGGGCGGCAACAAGACCGCTGCCATGATCAAAAGCATGAGATTATCGCTAATACACCTATAATTTGACATCCCCTATACCCAAGGAAGTAAGAGAGAAAGTGTCATTTGATAAGCTGAGTTACCTGCGCCTAACCGAAAACTTGCGGAACGGTTCCACATGGACGAAGACTTCCCTACCCAGCTTAAGCCGGACGCAGATTTCATCGCAGAAAGCACCGTCACTGTTACAGATGTTGGCTCCGATGCTAATGAGACCCTCACACGGACGTGATCCGTAAAGGTGATCACCGCGCCGTTGCCTTTAGCGCAGAGGGTTAGGTGGTAGCCAACCAATCCGTCGCAATCGGATCAGTGGAAAGCTCATCACCCGAAGGCCGCAAGAGAATCGAATTGCCGACTGGGATGTTACCGAATTGGCAAATATGGTCGATGCAGGTAACGGGGCGGGGTTCGTTAAATGAAGCGCTTTCTTGCACCGATCTGCTTGTGCGGGTTTCCGGATTTAGCGCAAGGATTTGCACCAGCCGTACCTCAATCGCCTCCCAGCGCAACCGTTGCACCTGAGGTCACCGACGATGAAGCGTCAAATCCAATGGCACCCGTGCTGGAGTTGAGGGCACGCTGTGGGTAGCGGATGCAGAGCATAAGGTGTGTCTATCCGGACTGGGCGGATAGAGAGTTTTCTATTCCGAGTTGGAGCCCATTATTGCAACTGGTGATCCCGACTGTGACATTCTGCGCCCACACGATGCCACGCAGATTACACCGGACATCGCCATTGATGCCGCTAGTGACGCTTCGATGGAAGGCTGTATATCGGGCGCATGACTTTGTTCTGCCAGCGGGGCGTCGGCTCAGGTCATGTCCGCCCTAGTCGCAGCAACGCACTCAACATCATGGGATTCCGGTTCGATGATGGCTCACGCATCGTAGCTCGGCTAAGGGAGGCTGGTGGCACTCTCAGAGAAGCGTTCCAAGGTGCGATGCGCGCGAGTATGTGTCACAAGTTCTCGACCGTTCTCGGCCCATGCTCCAACGCCTCTCAAACGGACCATCTGCATTTGAAAGTCATCGGCAGGCAATCTGGATTCCGTTTGTGTGATCAAGGCGGCGCTATCGTCGAATAGACAGATCAAATGAGCCGCAATGGTCTCTGCATACCTGTTACTTTCGCGAGGCGAACAATCCCAGATACCCCAGGACAGCAGCGCCTGCGGCCAGTAGGACAT
>CBDTVN010000142.1:0-5260 GCA_965364195.1 uncultured Sulfitobacter sp.
GCGCCTCGATGCGGCTTTCTACCCAGTCGGGCAACACCACGGGACGGTCATAGAGAAAGTAGACAGCAGCCACCGCGGCCAAGGTCGTCAGTACCAGCAGCGCCCACACCGCATTGAACAGACCAACCAGCAACAAGAACCACCCCCGCTTGCGACGGCGGGGTTTTGGTGAGGCTGGCGGGGTTGTGTCTGCCATCAGGTTCCGGTCACTGCAAAAGGGTGCTAGATTTTGCGCGACGCTGCTTGGATATTTGCGCCACTGACCTACTATGACAGAGGTCAGTGCGCACTCCAAGGCCACGCCCCTCAAACAAAAGAGTTTTGACATGCCCGAGATTTCTGAAACTGCCCCCGATTTTACGCTGCCTGTCACGGGCGGCGGTGATGTGACGCTGAGCGAATTGCAGGGTACGCCTGTTGTCCTGTTCTTTTATCCCCGCGACGACACGCCGGGCTGTACCAAAGAGAGCATCGGGTTTTCAGAGCACCTGAACGCGTTTGAAGCCGTTGGCGCAAAGGTGTTCGGCCTGTCGCGTGATACGATGGCCAAGCATGACAAGTTTGCCGCCAAACATGACCTCACCGTGCCCCTGTTGTCCGACGAGGACGGCACTGTGACGGAAGCTTACGGCGTTTGGGTTGAGAAGAACATGTATGGCAAGAAATCCATGGGGATCGAGCGGGCGACGTATTTGATCGCGGCGGACGGCACCATCGCCCGGGTTTGGCGCAAGGTGAAAGTCCCCGGCCATGTGGAAGAGGTGCTGGAGGCAGTACGCGCGCTATGATGCCACTGGCGCAGATGGCAGAGGCAGTTCTGCGCACCGCAAACGGGCGCGAGAAAACGACGCTATCGCACAAGTTCGCCGCTGAATGGCGTGCTGCGCGTGAGGATGGATCCCACCCTGAGATCGGAACGGCCAACCCGCCCACGCACCCTGCCCGACCTGCCACGCCAGAACTGCTTAGCCCTCGAGATGTGCCGCACCGCAAGCCCGGCACGCCAGAGGGGCGGATCGCGATGATGCATGCGGTGGCGCATATCGAGCTGAACGCGGTGGACCTGCATTGGGACATTATTGCGCGCTTCTGCGACGTGCAAATGCCCATTGGGTATTACGATGATTGGGTCAAGGCCGCCGATGAAGAATCCAAACATTTCAATCTGATGTGCGACTGTCTGGAGGCTGCGGGGAGCCATTATGGTGCGCTGCCTGCCCATGCGGGCATGTGGCGCGCGGCGGAGGATACTGCGGAGGATTTCATGGGCAGGCTTGCTGTGGTGCCGATGGTGCTGGAGGCCCGCGGCCTCGATGTGACCCCCAACATGATAAGGCTGTTCAAACAGGCAAAAGAAGTTCAGGCGGTTGAAGCACTGGAAGTGATCTATGCCGATGAAGTGCACCACGTGGCTTATGGGTCCAAGTGGTTTCACTTCTTGTGTGGCCGCCACGAGCTTGATCCGACTGAACAATTTCATGCGCTTGTGCGGCGGTATTTTCATGGCCAGCTCAAACCGCCCTTCAACGAAGAAAAACGCGCGGAGGCTGGTATTCCACCCGATTTTTACTGGCCCCTTGCCGCTGGCACTTAAACACCCTTCTCCAAAGCTCTGAAATAGGCGGATTTTTGCCCATTTGTCACGTAAATTGGCGAGGATTCGTCCTGGTGGGCGTCAAGGGTTGCTCGTTGCCCTCCGGAAGGGGTATTGCGATCTGGTTAACGGGTCTGTGAGGGACACGCCGACCTGTTACGGGACAAAAGGGATATATTAGACGTGCGTACAAAGCTCGCGATTACAACTTCTGCGTTTTTGGAAAAACACTTTCCGGAGCGCCGCGTATTTCTGAAATCAGACAATGACACACGGTTTATCCGATTGCGCTCCAGTACACAGCTGGTGGCTCTTGCGGGATGCTCTGTCATGGTGGCATGGGCGATCATCGCCACGGCGATCATTCTGATGGACAGCATCGGCTCCGGTAACTTCCGCGAGCAGGCGAAACGCGACCAACGCACGTACCAAGCGCGCCTCAATGATCTAAGCTCCCAACGCGACAGCCGCGCCGAAGAAGCGCTGGCAGCACAACAGCGCTTTAACGCCGCCCTCGCCCAGATTTCTATAATGCAGTCCGAGCTTTTGTCCTCCGAGACCCGCCGTAACGAGCTTGAGACCGGTATCGAAGTGATCCAGTCCACCCTGCGCAATACGATGAAGGACCGCGAAACGGCCCGTAATCAAGTTGCCGCTATGCAAGCAGACGGAGACGGCTCCATTCAGGTCTCCGCCAGCACCGCACCTATGGATTTGATGGCAGATGCCCTCACCCGCACCGCGCGAGAGCGTGATCAAGTTGTACTTGATGCGCAAGATGCGCTGCTTCAGGCCGACGAGATGAGCCAAAAGATCGCCGTGATGCAGGAGCAAAATGATGTGATTTTCCGCCAGTTGGAAGAAGCGATGACTGTATCTGTTGCGCCGCTCGACCGTATGTTCCGTGCTGCGGGAATGCCAACGGACCGCATGCTTGATACTGTGCGCCGCGGCTACTCTGGTCAGGGTGGCCCGTTGACCCCGCTAAGCTTTACCACACGTGGCGAGCAGCCGACGGCTGATACCCTGCGCGCCAACCGTCTGCTGGGTCAAATGGACCGCCTCAATCTCTACCGCCTTGCAGCGTCCAAAGCGCCCTTTGCGAATCCTGTGAAGAACGCGTTCCGATTCACCTCTCAATTCGGCTTTCGCCGCGACCCCAAGACCGGTGGTCGCCGCATGCACAACGGTGTCGACTTTGCCGCAGGCCTGGGCACCCCTCTCTATGCCACGGCGGACGGTGTTGTGACTCACGCCGGTTGGGGCTCAGGATATGGACGTTTGGTCAAGATTCAGCACGAGTTTGGCATTGAGACCCGTTACGCACATATGTCAAAAATGCGCGTTAAGGTTGGTCAAAGAGTATCGCGTGGCGCGCGGATTGGTGATATGGGTGCATCAGGACGGGTGACTGGCGTGCATCTGCATTATGAAGTTCGCGTCGGTGGAAAAGCCGTCAATCCAATGATCTATATCAAGGCAGCAAACGATGTTTTCTAAGAGCAAAATCAATGATGGCGCACCAAGCGGCGCCGACGCACCAAGCACAACGACGTCCTCGGCTCCTGCCGTGCCGTCCTCCGCGCCCAAGTCAAACGAGTTCAAGGCAAGCGCGCCAAAGGCAAAGCCCCCCGCCTCTACCCTGTCCGCAGACCTGCACGTCACGGGCAACATGAAGACAACGGGCGACATTCAGGTCGAGGGCACTGTCGAAGGCGACATCCGCGCGCACCTGTGCACCATCGGTGAGTCCGCCACCATCAAAGGCGAAGTCATTGCCGATGATGTTGTGGTCAACGGTCGCATCGTAGGGCGTGTACGCGGCCTCAAAGTTCGCCTGACATCAACGGCACGCGTCGAGGGTGACATCATCCACAAGACCATCGCCATCGAGAGCGGTGCGCATTTTGAGGGTTCCGTACAGCGTCAAGACGACCCGCTGAACCCCAGCTCGAAATCAGCACCAGCAGCAAAGTCCAACCCTGCGTCATAAGCGCTCCGGTTGAATTGAGAATTATAGACGCCGCGGGTTTTGCCTGCGGCGTTTTTCGTTTTGCATGTGATTAAAATGTTCTGCGGCATGAATAGCTGTTTTGAGGCCTTACTGACTCATTCCTGGTTTGCCTAGAACACGCGAAATTCTCTCATTACTGTGCAGCGTCCCGCCCAATTTTAATTGTGTTCAGACCTTTCCCGCCTTCTCATGACCAAAACACATTCGCAAAGGAAGACAGATATGACCGACCGCAAGCTCTACCTTGGCCCACTAACTGACAACAGACGTTGGGATATGCTCGACATTCGCCCCGACGATGTGTTCGTTGTCACCCCGCCAAAATGCGGAACCACTTGGATGCAAACCATCGTTGCCCTGTTGCTCTCCGGCGATCCTGAGGTCGAAACGGAATTATCCGTCAAAATGCCCTGGGTCGATATTCGCATCCGCGAGATGCCAGAGGTCGCTGAGCGGCTCGACGCAATGACCCACCGGCGCAGTATGAAAAGCCACACGCCGATGGACGGGCTACCCTTGGATGATCAGGCACAATACATTTGCGTGTTTCGCCATCCGCTAGATGCGCATTTCTCGTATCGTAAACACGTGCGCAACATCCCGATGCCGTGGTTCGATCATTGGTATCCCGAGGACGATGTCGATGGCGTCACATTTCGCCGCTTTCTGGATGGCGGGGCCGAAGGGTTTGATGGCGATGCTATGCCGCTGGCGCATATTATCCAGCATTACAAAGCCGCTGCTGCACTCGCTGTTCGGCCCAATGTATCCCTGTTTCACTACGCGGATATGATCCGTGATTTGCCGGGCACTTTTACCAAACTGGCCGACTTACTGGACATAACACACTCCCCTCACGTTTTAGATCAATTGATTCAGGCCGCTACCTTTGACAATATGAAGGCAAACGCGACACGTTTTGCCCCCTCGGGAGGCAAGGGATTTATGAGATCGGACACTGAATTTTTCAACAGCGGAACAAGCGGCAAATGGGACGGCAATCTGACGGACAAAGAATTGCAGGCATACGAACTTATGATGGATGCACATCTAACACCTAAGGGTCGGGCGTGGCTGGAATATGGCGTAGAGGGGCGCCCATCCACCTAAGTCACTCCAGAGCCTTGTTATAATTCTGCTTTGCAGCACAAGTAGGCTTTATCCCGTGTGGATGGGTCCTACTTAGCGATACATTTCTGATATGATTTATGTTTGTCAGATGCGGTCTTGTGTCCGGCCTGTTGGCGCGGGGCACTTGACCGCTGGCCCTCTCTCTGGGGATATTGTTTCGCAATACCCTGACGAGCAGTGGATGGTTTCCACAAACCAAGTCCCATTCTGCACATCGAACAACATGTGTTCAGGACAAAGCGCGGTGTGTCTTGGCTCTAGGGCTGACAAATTCTCCATCACTTCATTGATCTTGCTATCTCTGTGTTTTGGTTTGGGTCATACCGTTCCGGGTTGCTGGTAATTTGACGCATACGGGACATCATACCGAGAACCAGTAATCGTCGAATGTACCTGTCCCCCACTGCTCGTCAGGGCATTGCAAAGCAATGTCCCGAGAGGGATCGAGATACGTCCCAATCGCTCTTTACCGCCGCTTGAGCGATTTAGAGGTGTGAGGCCAAGCCAAGCAGCAAAATCAC
>CBDTVN010000143.1:0-5257 GCA_965364195.1 uncultured Sulfitobacter sp.
CGCTTCTAAGTTTCTTTTGCGCACGCTTCTCCTTTTTCTGGCTGCGATAGAATAAGTCCACTCTTCAGCCACACTTGCTATGTCCGCAGCTTCCGCATGTCATGCATCCCTCGACCATGCGCAGGTTATACTGGCCGCAGCTGCCACATGCTTTGCCCCGTGGTTTTTCCAGCCCAACGACTTTGGCTTTTGGATCGGCTTTCAGACCCATCCCTTCACCCGCGATAAACCCTGTGCTGATCAGATGCTGCTCGATCACGCCACCAATCGCTGCGAGGATCGAGGGGATGTATTTCCCGCCCATCCATGCTCCGCCACGCGGATCAAACACGGCCTTGAGTTCTTCGACCACAAACGACACATCTCCGCCACGACGGAACACCGCCGAAATCATCCGCGTGAGCGCCACAGTCCAGGCAAAGTTCTCCATGTTCTTCGAGTTGATAAACACCTCAAACGGACGGCGATGACCGCCCACAACCAGATCATTGACTGTAATATAAAGCGCGTGCTCGCTGTCTGGCCATTTGATCTTGTAGGTCGAACCTTCGAGGCCTTCAGGGCGGTCCAGCGGCTCGGACATATAGATTACGTCGCCATGGGGCTCCTGCGGCTCTTCGCCATCGTGGCTCACAACTTCGGGCGCAGTTTTCTTATCCTCGGAAACGGACAGGACCGATCCTGTCACATCGTTAGGACGGTAGGTCGTACAGCCTTTACAGCCTGTGTCCCACGCCTCCATGTAGACCTCTTTGAACGTGTCAAAGGAGATATCCTCGGGGCAGTTGATCGTTTTGGAGATGCTGGAATCAACCCACTTTTGTGCTGCTGCTTGCATTTTCACATGCTCCAGCGGGGCCAGCGTTTGCGCGTTTACGAAATAGTCGGGCAGTTCTTTGTCGCCAAACTTATCGCGCCACATTTGCACCGCGTAGTCCACTACTTCTTCTTCTGTGCGGCTGCCGTCTTTTTGCAGAACCTTGCGCGTATAGGCATAGGCGAACACAGGCTCGATGCCCGAGCTGACGTTACCCGCATAAAGGCTGATCGTGCCAGTTGGCGCAATCGATGTGAGCAGCGCGTTACGAATACCATGCACGCGGATCGCTTCGCGGACGTCTTCGTCCATTTGCAACATCGTGCCAGACGCCAGATATTCCTCGGCATCGAATAACGGGAACGCGCCTTTTTCCTTGGCCAAATCTACCGAGGCCAGATACGCGGCGCGGGCGATCGCGTGCAACCAATCCTCCGTCTGACGCGCCGCCTCGTCCGAGCCATAGCGCAGGCCCAGCATCAAAAGCGCATCGGCCAGCCCCGTCACGCCAAGGCCGATCCGGCGCTTGTTCTTCGCCTCAAGCTGTTGCGCCTCAAGGGGGAATTGCGACACATCCACCACGTTGTCCATCATCCGTACGGACGTCGCGACCAACTCGTTAAGCGCCTCAACATCAAGGGCCGCCGCTTCTTCAAACGGCGCTGACACCAAACGCGCAAGGTTAATGGAGCCGAGCAAACACGCGCCGTAAGGCGGCAGTGGCTGCTCGCCGCAGGGGTTCGTCGCAGCAATCGTCTCGCAATAGCTCAGGTTGTTGGCTTCATTGATCCGGTCAATGAAGATCACACCCGGTTCAGCGAAATCATAGGTCGCCTTCATGATCGCGTTCCACAGGTCCAGCGCCTGCACCGTCTTATAGGTCTTGCCGTCAAACTTGAGGTCCCAAGACCCATTGGCCTTAACCGCATCCATAAACGGATCAGTGATCAGAACGGACATGTTGAACATGCGCAGGCGTGCTGCATCTGATTTCGCCGTGATAAACGCCTCAACATCAGGGTGGTCACAGCGGATGGTTGCCATCATCGCACCACGACGCGAGCCTGCGGACATGATCGTGCGGCACATCGCATCCCACACATCCATAAACGACAGCGGGCCAGAGGCATCTGCAGACACACCCAGCACATCCGCACCCTTGGGGCGAATGGTGGAGAAATCATAGCCGATGCCGCCGCCTTGCTGCATCGTAAGTGCGGCTTCTTTCAGCATATCGAAAATGCCGCCCATGCTGTCAGGGATCGTCCCCATGACAAAACAATTGAACAGCGTCACACGACGCGCAGTCCCTGCCCCCGCGGTAATACGGCCCGCAGGCAGGTATTTGAAATCCTCAAGTGCCTCGAAAAACGTTTCTTCCCAGCCGTCCTTATCGTCCTCGACCTGCGCCAGATCATGCGCAATGCGGCGCCATGTGTCCTCTACCGTGACGTCATGGGGCGTGCCATCGGCCGCCTTAAAGCGGTATTTCATGTCCCAGATTTGTTCGGCGATAGGGGCAGCAAAGCGGGTCATGGCGATTCCTTGATTGGGATTATTCAGAGGTCACTACATAGAGTAACACACCTGAAACGCCACTCCCCAATTTTCGAATTTAACGGCGACAAACCACCACAGTTTGCATCTGTGACACTTTGGCCTACCCTATGATGTGGCTCGGGGGTGAGTCTGTGGATAAAATGGTGGGTAAGCCTGTGGGCAATAAATTCGTGAACCTGATGAAGCTTTCTGTTGGCACCGAAAGCGTTGAACAGATGATAGAATGGCAACGCCACCGCTCCCAACAGGTCGAAGACGGACAATACTACCATCAAACCCGTATGTGGCCCAAACGCGCCGACGAGATCCTCAACGGCGGCTCGATATACTGGGTCATCAAGGGAGAGTTGCGCGCGCGCCAACGCATCATCCGCTTTGACGAGAAGATCGGCAGTGATGGCATCCGCCGCTGCGGTATCGTGCTCGATCATGAGGTCATCCCCACCGTCAGCACCCTGCGCCGCCCATTCCAAGGCTGGCGCTATCTCACGTCACAGGATGCCCCCGCCGATCTGCCACGCGGCCGCAATCAGGAAGAAGCGCTGCCGGATGAGCTTAACCGCGCATTAGCGGAGATCGGTCTGTTGTAATCAGCCCAGCCGCGCCAGCAGGGCCTCGAGGCTTCTGCGTTCTTCCGCATCCATCGCCGCTGCACGCGATTTCCACAGCGTTGCCTGACTGCGCAACATCACTCCGTCACGTAGCACTTTGAGGTGGTTGGCACGTAAAGTGTCGCCCGTCGAGGTGATGTCTGCAATCGCCTCAGCCGTCTCGTTGGCTACGGTCCCTTCGGTCGCACCTTGACTGTCGACGAGCGCATAGTCCGCAACACCCGCGCCGCGCAAAAAATCGCGCACCAGCCGGTGATACTTCGTCGCAATGCGCAAGCGATGCCCATGAACTGCACGAAACGCCGCTGCCGCCGCGTCCAGATCGTGCAATGTATCCACATCGGTCCAGCCCTGCGGAACAGCCAAAATCAGGTCAGCATGGCCAAAACCCATCTCGTCAATCGCCAAGACAGATTGATCCCAGAGCGCCAGCTTTTCGTGCACCAGATCCGTTCCTGTCACACCCAGATGAATACGCCCGGCGGCCAACTCACGCGGGATCTCTCCCGCCGAGAGCAGCACCAGCGACACACCGTCGATGCCATCAACAACACCCGCATATTCGCGGTCCGATCCGCTGCGGGCCAGCGTAATGCCCCGCGCGCCAAACCATTCAAACGTCTTCTCCATCAGCCGCCCCTTGGACGGCACGCCGAGCTTGATCGTCATATCTGCGCCTCCAGTTCCAGCATCATACCGGGCCGCATCACGCCGCCCACCGCCGGAATTTCGCGAGCATCACCAAGCCTGCCCCCCAACCGCCGCGTAAGCGCATCATAGCGCCCGCCAGTGGCCAGCAGAGGCAGATCAGGCCGCCCCACCGCAGCAAATCCAAATACAAACCCGTCGTAATATTCCATCGAGGTCCGGCCATAGCTTGCGTCGAACACCAGCGCGTTCACATCCACACCGCGTGCCGCCAGCGCGTCTTGCCGCGCAGCAACCCGCGCCACCGCAGGAACAATCGCGGGCAAATCGACGGACAAATCATGCAATTGCCCCAGCGCATCGGGCATCGGCGCGGAAATATCCAGTAGTGCCCCGATCAAATCAACGTCCCGCACTCCGATTGGCGGCACATTCGCATCAGCCTTGAGCGCGTCAATCCGCGCGTCAATCTCGTGCTGCCGCCGCGCACCGACCAGCGGCGCATCACTGGATGCAAAATCAGGCACGCCACGCTCTGTAGCAAAACGCTCCAACAGACCGCGAAACCGCCGTGGCCTCCAGATGTGACGCATCAGTGCTTTTTTGCGCAGGTCTGACGTGTTCAGACCGTTCACAACGGCCATCAACACGCCGATATCCCCCGTCACGGCACGCACCGGAAAATCGCCCAAAGCCTCGGCAATGAGCGCAAAAACTTCCGCATCACTCGCCGCAGGGTCGTTCCGCTCGAACACCTCATAGCCAACTTGGACAAACTCGTTCGGGCGGCTTTCGTCATGCTCTTGGCGGCGAAACACCTCACCGGCGTAGGTATAGCGCGCCGGATCGGCCCCATGCGCCATATGCATCTGCACCACAGGCACAGTGAAGTCGGGCCGCAACATCTGCTCTCCGCGCAGCGCGTCAGAAGTCACATAGGCCCGCGCACGAATGTCCTCACCGTAGAGGTCCAGCAAAGTATCGGCAGACTGCAAGATCGGCGGCTCTACCGGTTGTGCGCCGTGGCTCTCAAAGCGCGCGCGCAAGGTCGCGGCCAGAGCATTCGTTTCCGCCCGCGTCACTGTCACTGGTACAACTCCAAGATCTCGCGCACTTTTGCCACCAGATCACCGCGTGGCACTTCATACTGGCTTGGTCGGTCCCGCCATTCTTCCAGCGTCGCGTTCTCAGCGATCTTGGCACCCAGAACCAAATCCTTGATCTGGACCATGCCGCTTTCCTTCTCGGCATCCCCTTCGATCACAGCAACCGGACTGCCGCGCTTGTCGGCATACTTCAACTGGTTGCCAAAGTTCTTGGGGTTGCCCAGATAAACCTCAGCCCGAATTCCAGCCTGCCGCAGCTCCGCAACCATCGCCTGATAATCCGCCATCCGCGCCTTATCCATCACGGTCACAACCACAGGCCCCTGCGCGGCAGTCTCGAGCCGCCCCTTCGCCTGCAACGCCGCCAGCAGCCGGTCCACGCCAATCGACACACCCGTCGCGGGCACTTCCTGTCCGGTAAAGCGCTTGACCAGATCGTCATACCGCCCGCCGCCCGCAACAGAGCCAAAGTTGCGCGCGCGCCCCTTCTCGTCCTTGATCTCGAAGGTCAGTTC
>CBDTVN010000144.1:0-5250 GCA_965364195.1 uncultured Sulfitobacter sp.
TTACATACGGGAGGCGACGTTTTCCCAGTCCACGAGGTTGTCGAGGAAGTTGGTCAGATAGTCAGGGCGCGCGTTGCGGAAGTCGATGTAGTAGGAGTGCTCCCATACATCACAGCCCAAGAGCGTCGTCTGGCCAAAGCAGATAGGGTTCACGCCGTTCTCGGTCTTGGTAACTTTCAGGCCGCCATCGGTGTCCTTGACCAACCATGCCCAGCCTGAGCCGAACTGGCCCGCGCCTGCTGCTTTGAACGCGTCCTTGAACTTATCCACGGAGCCAAAGCTCTCGGTAATCGCTTTTTCAAGCTCTGTCGGCATAACCGAACCGCTCGGCCCCATCATTTCCCAGAACTGGTTGTGGTTCCACAGCTGGGAGATGTTGTTGAAGATGCCGTTCTGGGCAACGCTGGACGCGTCATAGGTGCCTTTGATGATCTCTTCGAGGGATTTACCGGCCCATTCAGTGCCTTCAATCGCCTTGTTGCCATTGGTGACATAGGCATTGTGGTGCTTGTCATGGTGGAATTCTAGCGTCTCGGCGCTCATGCCTTTGGCTGCAAGTGCATCGTGGGCATAGGGAAGATCGGGAAGTTCAAAAGCCATTTGGGGCCTCCTTAAATGTTAAAAGGGTATGGCTCACATGAAGCGCGCAATGCGTCCGCGTCAAGGGCAGGCGCGCGCAAACTTGCCCTGTTTGCCCCTGAAGCCGCTCTCATACGCCTTTCCAAGGAGCATTGGCGACTGCTTACTTACAACCATCACGCCAAAAACCAGTCGCGCCTGCACGGACTATTTAATCCGCTTGCAGGCCCCTGTAGCGGAAATCACGTTGTCATAACCGTGCAAACGCCCACTAAGCGTGAAGCTCCCTCTTTGAGGGCGCAGGGTCAATTTGTAGCTGACGGTGCCTGCACCTACGTTTTTGGTCGTGATGCCCTTTGTCGTCCAGTTAAACTGAAACCTGCTGTCAGACCATTTTTTCAGCTTTGCTGGGATCGGCGCTTTGTGAGCGTCCTTAATAAAGCCGTCAAAGACCGAAGCCGCATTCGCTTTTTCGTCCATGCCAAGAATAATCCGTGGCGCAACAAAGCCACCATTCCCAAAATTCGCCGTTTTGCAATCATAAGATTGCGCAGTTGCCGCAAGGGGTGTCAGCATCAAAACAGCACTTAGTATCAGATACTTCATCAGAAAACCTCCACATTGATTTATGCAAAGCCATGCCTAGGTTTTTTGAGGGATACAACCTTTACATGCATTCCAATGGTGTCAGGTGGCCGCAGCCCAGTTCTGACCAACCTCTGAACCGGGCTGGGCGGCAACACTGAGCACGTCAAACACATATTGCGCAACCGAGCGGAAGCAGACCACACAAAACACGTCTTCTTCAGGCATCCAAAACGCTGCAGCCACCTGCGCAATGCGGGTGCGGCGGAACATGCCGACGGTGAATTGGTCAGGCGCCAGATCTACGGGTGCAAGCTTTGCCATTACTTCGCGCGCGTGCGGTCCGCGTACTTCGAACACAGCGCGGGCGTCTGAGACATTGACTGCCAAAGCGTGACTTTTCGCCAGCGCACCATTCAGCCCGCCAAGCGTGGCGGTTGCATCAGTGTAGGCGCACATGATCAACAACTCATCTGGGGACATCCACGCAATGCCTTTATCTCCAGCAGTGAAGCATTGACGTTGCTCGGGGAACTTAACACCCGCTGCTGCCACCGCCGCCTTCTGCAACGGCTTGGACGCAAGATCACCGCGCAGAGTGATCATGCCCATCGGGCCAATCTCAACTATCTCAGCAATGCCAGCGGAATATGTGGCGTTCTTCAATGCGGATACTGGATCAGACATTCTGTTTGGCCCCTTCTTTGTCATAGAACACCGGATCGACGATCCGCGCGCTGTAGGTTTTGCCATCGGTGCCAGGGAATTCAAGCACTTCACCCATGCGATCAGGACCGTTATGAACCAGCCCCATGGCGATCCCTTTGCCCAGCGTGGGCGAGTGGTAGCTGGAAGTGACCCGTCCGATCATGTTGCGCTGGCCGTTGTCGTTGGTCCCCTGACCCACGGCATAGGCACCGTCAGGCAGTGTCGACCCGTCAGTCGTCTCAAGCCCTACCAATTTCCAGCGGTTCGGATCCGCCATGTGGCTGCGTAGATGTGCACGCTTGCCAAGGTAGTCTTCCTTCTTCTTGGACAGCGCCCAATGCAGGTTCAAATCCTGCGGGATGACCGTGCCATCGCTCTCATCCCCGATCATGATGAAGCCCTTTTCGGCGCGCAGGATGTGCAAACACTCAGTCCCGTAAGGCATCACACCCAAATCATGTCCGGCCACCATGAGAGCGTCCCAGAACGCCTGTCCGTGGCAGGCATCCACAGCGATCTCGTAAGACAGCTCACCCGAGAAGGAGATGCGGTAGACGCGGACCTTGAACCCGCCAATTTCGCCGTCCGCCCACTCCATAAAGCCCAACGCCTCTTTTGAGACATCCATGCCCCCGAGCTTTTCCAACGCCTTGCGCCCGTTGGGGCCGACCACGGCGATCTGTGCATATTGCTCTGTCACGTTGGCGACATAGACCTTCCAGTCCCACCATTCGGTTTGCAGCCATTCTTCCATGTGGGCATGGATGCTTTCTGCGCCGCCTGTCGTGGTGTGGCACAGCCACGTGTCCTCATCGACGCGCGCAACCACGCCGTCATCAATCAGGAACCCGTTGTCGTTACACATCAGGCCATAGCGGCATTTGCCGGGCTTAAGTGTGCTCATCATGTTGGTGTAGAGCATGTCGAGGAACTTACCCGCGTCAGGCCCTTTGACGATCAGCTTACCCAGCGTGGAGGCGTCAAGCAGGCCCATTTTTTCACGCGTATTGCTGACTTCGCGCATGACGGCATCATGGGTGCTCTCACCGCTTTGACGGTAAGCATAGGGGCGGCGCCACTGGCCAACAGGCTCGAATTCCGCGCCGTGGGCCTCGTGCCACTCATGCATCGGCGTGCGGCGAATGGGCTGGAACGCGACGCCGCGCGCCTCGCCCCCGATAGAGGCCATCGAGATGGGGTGATATGGCGGACGGAATGTGGTGGTGCCGACCGCTTGAATTTCCTCACCTAATGCATTAGCAATCGTCGCAAGGCCATTGATATTACTTAATTTACCTTGGTCTGTCGCCATGCCCAAAGTGGTATAGCGCTTGGCGTGTTCAACCGATACGAACCCCTCTTGCACGGCAAGACGTACGTCCGAAACTTTGACGTCGTTTTGGTAATCCAGCCATGCCTTTTCACGCAGCTTCACGCTTGCGCCTTGCGGCATGAGCCAGACAGGCGCCATGGGCGCTTCCTCACGGCGCGTGCCCTTTGCAGATTTCACACCGCGCGGCAGCTTCATCCCAAGACAGCGCAGCGTGCCATCGGCAGCGGCGAAAGCATCATTGAGCGTATCATCAAGCTGGAACAGACCAGAGGCCGCCCCTGCGGTTGAAACAAACTGTCCCCCGTCCGCACCTTTCGGCGGGCGGTCAGGATCGGGGCTAAAGCAAGCGTTGATCGTGTCCCACTTCAGCTTACCGCCGCAGTGCGACCACAGGTGGACCACAGGGGACCAGCCGCCGGACATTGCCACGGCATCACAGTCGATCTCTTCGAGCACTGCGCCCTCGCCCGCTTGGGAACAGACTGTGACGCTGGTCACCCGCTTGCCCCCTTTGACAGATGAAATGCCATGGCCCATGAGAACGCGAATACCCAGCTCTTTTGCCTGAACCATAGCATCGCTGTCTTGTGGCAGCACACGTGCGTCCAGAATGGCAGGCACGCTAAGTCCCGCATGCTTCAACGCGATGGCCGTCAGATAGGCATCGTCATTATTGGTGACCACAACGGTCCGGTCGCCGACCGAGACGCCAAAATTGACCACATAATCACGCAAAGCGGCGGCAAGCATTACGCCGGGAATGTCATTGCCCGCAAAGCTCAGCGGGCGTTCAATAGCACCAGTGGCCGTAATCACGTGACCTGCACGAATGCGCCACAGACGGTGACGCGGCCCGGCGAGGTCCGGATTATGATCGGTCAGTTGCTCATAGCCCAGGACATAGCCGTGATCGTACACACCTGCGCCCATCATGCGGGTGCGCAGGGTGACGTTGTCCATGCCCTCAAGCTGTTTCAGCGTGGCATCAATCCATGTTTGCGCAGGCGTGCCATCGATATCGCCGCCATCCACAGGCGTGCGACCGCCCCAATGGGCCGTTTGCTCCAGCACGATAACACGCGCCCCCGACAGAGCCGCCGCACGGGCTGCTTCGAGCCCGGCAACACCGCCGCCAACGACCAGCACATCGCAGAATGCGTAGAAATGCTCGTATGTATCCTCATCCCGCGTCTTTGGCGCGCGGCCAAGGCCCGCAGAGTGGCGGATGATAGGCTCGTACACGTGTTTCCACAGGGGGCGTGGATGGATGAACATCTTATAATAGAAACCCGCAGGCAGGAAGCGGCTGAGATATTTGTTGATTGCCCCAACGTCGAATTCAAGGCTGGGCCAGTGGTTCTGGCTCTCGGCGCGCAGGCCATCAAACAGCTCTGTTGTGGTGACACGGGCGTTCGGCTCGAACTTGCCCTCACGGCCCAAGTTTACAAGGCCATTGGGCTCTTCCGGTCCTGCCGCAACGATCCCGCGCGGGCGGTGGTATTTGAAGGAGCGACCAACCAACATCTGATCATTGGCGAGCAGTGCAGAGGCAAGCGTGTCGCCCTCATAGCCGCTCATGTGATTGCCGTTGAAGCGGAACTTCACGGTCTTGGATTTGTTCAGCAGGCGGCCGCCTGTGGCGAGACGGGTGCTCATGATTGTGGCTCCGGCGTGGGATGAGAGTGCGCAATGAGTTTAAAGGCAAAATAGAGATTGGACATCATGATACGTCCCGCCAGCCAGGGCGTTTTGCGTCTATTTGGGTCAGTAGGTCTTCAGGAGGCGTGTAGGTTTGCGCGCTGTAGGTGCCGAAAACCTCGAGGGTCATGGTATCGCGGGCCATATGGAACCACTTGCCACAGCCATTCTGATGGCGCCAGCGCTCGAAGTGCACACCCTTGGGGTTTTTACGCATGAACAGATAGGTTTCCATCTGGTCATCGGTGCTGTCCGTGGCGTGGCGGGTGATGTGCGCCTCGCCGTGGGCGTGGAATTCGGTTTCTTCGGCGGTAACGCCGCAGCAGGGGCAGGATACGATTAGCATG
>CBDTVN010000145.1:0-5105 GCA_965364195.1 uncultured Sulfitobacter sp.
GACGAGCCGTCCATAGGCCTGCACCAGCGCGATAATGACCGCCTGCTGCTCACCCTCAAGAACCTGCGCGATCAGGGCAATACGGTGATCGTGGTCGAGCATGACGAGGAAGCCATCCGCGAAGCCGACTATGTTTTTGACATTGGTCCCGGCGCTGGGGTGCACGGCGGGCGGGTGGTCAGCCATGGTACGCCCGAGCATGTTGCAAACGACCCCAACTCGCTGACAGGGCAATACTTGACGGGTAAGCGCGAAATTTCCGTGCCTGTTAAACGCCGTGAGGGCAACAAGAAGAAGTTGCAGGTGGTCAAGGCAACCGGCAACAACCTGCAAAACATCACCGTTGATTTCCCGCTGGGTAAATTTGTCTGCGTCACCGGTGTTTCGGGTGGTGGTAAATCCACCCTGACGATTGAAACGCTGTTCAAGACTGCCTCCATGAACCTCAACGGGGCGCGCCAGACGCCTGCGCCTTGTGAGACGATCAAAGGTCTGGAGCACCTCGATAAAGTCATTGATATTGACCAGCGTGCCATTGGTCGCACGCCGCGTTCGAACCCCGCCACATATACGGGGGCCTTCACGCCCATGCGCGACTGGTTTGCCGGATTGCCCGAATCCAAGGCGCGCGGGTACAAGCCGGGACGCTTCTCCTTCAACGTCAAAGGGGGGCGCTGTGAGGCGTGCCAAGGTGACGGTGTGATCAAGATCGAGATGCACTTCCTGCCCGATGTTTATGTCGAGTGCGAGACCTGCAAAGGCGCGCGCTATAACCGCGAAACCCTAGAGATTAAATTCAAGGGCAAGAGCATCGCCGATGTGCTCGATATGACGGTCGAGGATGCGCAGACGTTCTTTACTGCCGTCCCATCGATCCGCGAGAAGATGGACGCGCTGGTGCGTGTGGGATTGGGCTACATCAAGGTGGGCCAACAGGCCACAACTCTGTCTGGGGGTGAGGCGCAGCGCGTGAAGCTCTCCAAAGAGCTAAGCAAACGCTCTACGGGCCGCACGCTCTATATTCTGGATGAGCCGACGACAGGCCTGCACTTTGAAGATGTACGCAAGCTGTTGGAAGTGCTTCATGAATTGGTTGATCAGGGGAACTCTGTTATTGTGATCGAGCATAACCTTGATGTGGTGAAAACGGCCGACTACATCATCGACATTGGCCCCGAGGGCGGCGATGGCGGCGGTCAGGTCGTGGCCAAGGGAACGCCAGAGCAGGTGGCAGAGGTTGAAGGCAGCTATACAGGTAAATACCTCAAACCGATGCTAGCCCCTCGCGCCGCGGCCGCTGCGGAATAGGACGCAGCGTCAGTTTAGCTAAATCTGACGCTTTTGGTCAGAATGCCGCATCCCGCTGCGCCAAATGATTATTATCTGTTTCCCAGTAACAGGGAGATATACCGCTATGACAACCTATTCCACCAACACCGCAACGCAGCTCAAGAGCAACTGGATCGAGAACCTTAAAGAGCGCGTAATGGCCCAGACCAAGACAGTCGAATTCCGCGTGATGACCGTTGTGCTGACTGCGCTGATGCTTTGGGGCGCGGCCATTGCGACCTTTGGCTATCCTGCGCTCATCCTTGTGGCACTTGCGCTGGTACCTTTGATGTTCATCCTCCTTTTGATGATCACTGTTGGCAAATAGGGTCGGGTTGCTCTGCCCAGCAGTGGCGTTATCGCATTGCGCTGATATGCGCGCCATAATGTAAAAAAGAGATCGGTCAGGGCGCGTCGAGACATAGATCCAGCAGGCGGGAGAACTCGCCTGCGTCAAGGCTGTCAAACCGACCTGACAAGTCCTCAATCTCGTCCGCTCGCGCGCGGCCCAGCACGGGGTCGCTAAAGCGGTGGAATTTATCCGATATCTCTGCATCGCTCAGGGGTTGATCGTTATCCCCTCGCGGGCTGCGCGGCTCGGAGGTGAAGCTACGCCCATCATGGCAGCGCAATGTTACCTCGGCCCAGCGTTTGCCCACGGAAATTTTGGTATAGTGATCATCGTCGATGAGTTGAGTCGCTTTGCTCACCCTTAATATCTCAGCGTCTTTCAAGGTCTCGGGCTGCAACTCAGGCACGCCGATCTGGCCACGTACAATCATGCAAGCAACCGGAAAGGCGATCGAATAGCTGAACTCGTCCAGTGTCGCAGGGGTGTGGCCTGCCAGCCGCGCAGCATTGTGGAAGGTCTTGATCTCGACCCCCGAAATGTCGCCAGAAGTCAGCCCATGCTCCACCATTAAATCAGACGCCGCATCAATCGACGGATGCGCCCAGCGGCAGCAGGGGTAGGGCTTGTAGCTGGTATCCTCGACTGTGCGCCATGCCGTCCCGAGGTCCTCCCAGAACTCTGGGGCTTCCTCACAGGTCAATGCCGGTGCGCCCGTAAACCCTTCCGCCGCGAGATAGGCCGCCGTGAGGCCAGAGGGCGCGCCCCAACCAACACCATCACGCACCATCGTGGGATGGTCGATACAGCGCATCATTTGGCTGCGCGGCCCGTGGTATTCGCCGATCCCTGCGGCATGACGAATTTTTTCGGCTGAAAGGCCCAAGCCCCGCGCAGCGGCCGTGGCAACGCCTGTCGACGTCCACGCGCCAGAGGTGTGATAGTCGGCGCAGGTGGCGTGCTGTGCCAATCCAGATCGATAGCTGACCTCATAGGCCACCGCGAGCCACACGGCGAATTCCTGACCTGTAATCGGGCGGTCCAATGTATCCGCGAGAGCCAGCAGCGCGGGGAAGACAGCTGATCCCGCATGGCCCTTGCAAGGTGATGTGGTGTCGTGGGCATCAACAGCGTCCACGGTAAATGCGCCGGCCATGGCCGCACCGACTGGGCTGACAGCACCTCCATGAAGCAAGATGCGCGCTGCACCCGCGCCACCTGCACCGAACACAGCAAGCGCGCCGCGCCGCGCGATGTCTGCCATTTCGGTGGTTGAGGCTACTGCCGCTGTGCCCATCGTATCCGTAAACGAGCGCCGCAGCGTCCACAGCAATTCTTCCGGCAAATCGTCGTAGCTCAGGGTCGCGGCGAAAGTGTCAAAGGGCAGGGGCATCGGGTTATCCTTGGCTGTTCCACCCTCATCCTAGGGGGCGGAACAGCGCAAGAATGCCCAAATGCGACATTACGTGCCGCGACTGCGTGCCGCCAGACGCGGCAACATGGCCGAGAAATCGCGGCCTCTGCCGTCTTCTTCTTCCACAAACTTCGCATAAAGCGCTTGGGCCAGCGCGCCCATTGGCGTGTCTGCATCCACCGCTTCGGCGGCTTGCTGGCTGAGGCCCAAATCTTTGAGCATCAACTCGGCAGCAAAGCCGGGGGTATAGTCATTATCCGCAGGCGAGGTCGGCCCGACCCCGGGGGCAGGGCAATAGGCGTTCATCGACCAGCTGTACCCAGACGAAGTGCTGACCACATCGAACATCTTTTGACGGTCGAGGCCGAGTTTATCTGCCAAAGCGAAGGCTTCGCAGGTGGCAATCATTGTGGCGCCAAGGATCATGTTGTTGCAAATTTTGGCCGCTTGGCCTGCACCTGCTTCACCGCAATGCACGGCCTTTTGCCCCATGATGTCAAACAGCGGGCTGGCCGCAGCAAACGCGACGTCCGTGCCGCCGGTCATGAACGTCAGCGTGCCACCGGATGCGCCACCAATGCCACCAGACACAGGTGCGTCGACAAAACCAAGGCCCAAGTCAGCTGCCTGCGCACCCACATCCCGCGCACTCTCCACATCCACAGTGGAGCAATCAATGAGCGTCGCACCTGATTTCATCGCTGGCAGCACTTGGGCCGCAACGCTGCGCAAGATTGCGCCGTTTGGCAGCATGGTGATCACAAAGTCCGCATCCTCACAGGCGGCCTCGGCCGTAGCAGCAACGCCAACCCCCTCAGCAGTCGTGCCGGCCGTGTCAAAACCCACAACCGTATGGCCTGCATTCGCCAGATTATGCGCCATTGGCGCGCCCATATTACCGAGGCCGATAAATCCGATTTTAGTGCTGCTCATGTGTTTCTCCCGTTAGAGTTTGAGTGCGTCTTTTCCCAAAGGGCGCAACATTTTGGACACCGCTGCCATGGGAACATCGCGATCTGCGAACTGCCATTTCGGCGCGCGGTCTTTGTCGATGATTGCAGCGCGGATGCCTTCAATGAAATCTCCGTGCTCCATCGCCCGCGCCGTAAAGCGGTATTCGAGATCGAGCGCCTTTTCCATGGTCAGGCTCGGCCCGCGTAGACGGTGGATCATCTCCACGGTGCAAGCCATCGACAGCGGAGAGTTGCGCGACACCTGCTTGAGTGCGGCCTGCGCAAAATCACTTCCGTCGTCCATTAGAACCCGTCTGATATCGTCAAAGCTTTCGCCCGCGAACAGTGCGTCAATTTGGTCAGATTGGTTCTTGAGCACCCCTTCGGGCGCATCCGCATAGTGTGGCGCAAGACACGTCACATCACCCGTCTGCTCAAGCTCGGAGATCGCTTTTGTCCACATTGTTTGTGAAATATAACTATCTGCAAAACCCGCATAAATAGCATCTTCTGGCCCCATGCGCGCAGCAGTTATCCCCAAGTATTCCCCAAGCCTCCCAGGCGCCAGCGCCAGCATCAATGAGCCGCCAACATCGGGCACCAAACCGATACCACATTCAGGCATGGCGATCTGGCTTGTCTCACCCACAATGCGGTGTGTGCCGTGACACCCGATCCCCACACCACCACCCATGGTGAACCCTTGTAAGAAGGAAACAACGGGCTTCGCATAGTTGAAGATTGTGTTGTTCAGACGGTATTCGTCCGCCCAGAATTTTTGCCCGTAGGCAAAGTCGCCCTTGGTGCCGGTCTCATACAGTTCGGCAATATCACCACCGGAGCAGAACGCACGGTCCCCTTCGGCATCAATCACAATCAGCGCGACAGCATCGTCATTCCGCCACGCTTCAAACGCGGCTTCAATCGCCAAACACATCTCGTAGGTCATTGCATTCAATGCATTAGGTCGCTTCAGCGTGATCCGTCCGGCGTGCCCGACAACGTGAATGTCGATATCATCCATCAGCGATTCTTCAACATATCGCGGGAGACAATGACG
>CBDTVN010000146.1:0-5020 GCA_965364195.1 uncultured Sulfitobacter sp.
GGCAACGCCGTCGTCTTACACACCGTGCGCAAAGCAAAGCTCGACTGCATGCCCTGCACGCCCGGCAACCGCGCCAGATATTGCCGGTGAATGCGTGCAAAATCTTCCGTATCCTCAGCCACCACCTTCAGCAGATAGTCCGCTGTCCCTGCCATAAGATGACATTCCAGCACATCAGGTATCCGCCGAACGCCTTTCTCGAAGGCCTCCAAAATCTCATCCGCCTGCCCCGACAACGTGATCTCGACAAACACAGTCGTCGGCACGCCCAGCTTGCGGGGGTCCAGCAGCGCAACATAGTCGCGAATATACCCCTCCACCTCCAATCGCTGCACACGGCGGTGACAGGCAGAGGGCGACAGGTTCACCTGCTCCGATAGCTCTGCATTCGACATACGCCCGCGTCGCTGCAACGCGGCGAGGAGCTTTCGGTCTATACTATCCAACATATGCGCAATACCTTTGCGTAAAAGTGACGTTCTACAACACATTATTCTAATAAATGCACATCAAGCGACCCATAATCGCCAGTTAATTGCAGTGCTACAAGAGTATCTCTCATCTCAATCATCGGAGGAGGAGAGAATCCATGAAAATCGGTTGCCCAAAAGAGATCAAACCCCAAGAATTCCGCGTCGGCATGACACCAAACGCCGCTCTTGAGGCCGTGCAAAGCGGTCACAAGGTCATCATCGAGACAAACGCAGGCACAGGTGCCGGTTTTGAAGATGCCGATTATGTTGCCGCAGGTGCCACAATCATCGCCACCGCAGCCGAGATTTTCGCCGCTGCCGATATGATCGTCAAAGTGAAAGAACCCCAAGCCGTCGAGCGCAAAATGCTGCGCGAAGGGCAAGTTCTGTTCACCTATCTGCACCTTGCGCCTGATCCCGAGCAAACCAAAGACCTCATCGCCTCCGGTGCGACCTGCATCGCCTATGAGACAGTCACCGACCGCAACGGCGGCCTTCCCCTGCTGGCCCCAATGTCCGAAGTAGCAGGTAAACTCGCCCCCCAAGTCGGCGCATGGACCCTGCAAAAAGCCAACGGCGGGCGCGGTGTTTTGATGGGCGGCGTTCCTGGTGTTGGCCCTGCGCGTGTTGTCGTGATCGGCGGCGGTGTCGTCGGCACCCACGCCGCACGCGTCGCCGCCGGAATGGGCGCAGACGTCACCGTTCTCGACCGCTCGCTTCCGCGCATGCGCTACCTCGATGATGCCTTCGGCGGTGTGTTCAAAACAAGCTTCGCCTCCGCTGGCAACACAATTGAGTTGGCCCGTCAGGCCGACATGATCATCGGTGCGGTCCTCATCCCCGGTGCAGCCGCGCCACAGTTGATCACTCGCGCCCAACTGGCCGAGCTTAAGCCCGGTGCGGCCCTTGTGGACGTGGCCATCGACCAAGGCGGCTGCTTCGAGACGTCAAAAGCCACCACACACCAAGATCCTATCTATGAGGTAGACGGCATCATGCACTACTGCGTGGCCAACATGCCCGGTGCCGTTGCCCGCACCTCCACCATCGCCCTCGGCAATGCCACGATGCCCTTTTTGATGGCACTGGCCAACAAAGGCTGGAAGCAAGCTTGCGCGGACGATCCGCACCTGCTCGCGGGTCTGAACGTCCACGCGGGCCAGATCACTTACGCCGCAGTTGGCGAGGCTCTGGGAATGGATTACATTACCCCCGAAAAAGCTATCGCCTAAACAATAATGGGGGCCGCAGCGATGCGACCCCCTTCTCTATCTTACGAAAGCGAATGGCTTCTTACTTCTTCAATGCAACTAGAATCTCGGCCAACAGCTCTTCTTGTGTCGGGCCTGCAGGTGCTGCCTCAACCACTGGCTCTTCAGCTTTGGCTTTATTCACGGTGCGAACCAGCATGAACACAACAAATGCGATGACCAAGAAGTTGATGATCGCCATGATGAAGTTACCGTATGTGAATGTCGCTTCGCCAACGGATGCGGACAGACCAGCAAAATCAACGCCGCCCATAAACAGGCCGATGATTGGGTTAATGATATCGGCTACCAGTGAACCAACGATTGCGGTGAAGGCCGCACCGATGATGATACCAACTGCCATGTCCATGACGTTGCCTTTGGCGATAAAGTCTTTGAATTCGTTAATCATTTATTTTTTCCCTTACAGTGTTATCGGCCGCAGATTTTCCCACCCTTTGTACCGTTGCGTAAAACACTAGCATAACAAAAGGCGCCGAGCAGGTTATTTCTATGGGGAAACGGCGGGTATAAAGTCCCTCAACTGTTGCTCGGGCTGTTCGGGTGATCTCTCTAAGGCAAAAGGGCAATAGCGGAAAATAGGTACAATCGAAACGCGCCACTAGACAGTGTGGTAGCTAAGACCAACCAGCAGTCCAGCCGAAATCAACACCAACCGATGCCGTGACCAGAACCGAAGCCAAAACAGCACTCAGGATCAGGGCAACTGCGCCGTCAGAACATAGCGCAAGATATCAACGACCTGCGCAGGCTCGGATGCAACAGCCAAGGCAGCCGCATCAACTTCCTTCAGCGCATGCGCGTGATCAGCCCCGTGCAAAATGATCAAAGACTTGCCCAGCGCCGCTGCATAACCCGCATCAAACGCTGCGTTCCACTGCTTGTACTGATCGCCAAATCGCACCACCACAACATCCGCATCGGCAATCCCCTTACGCGTACGGATCGCATTCATCTGCGCACCCTTGCGGTCGTGCCAGAACTTGTCCGCCTCGGCCCCAAGGATCGCCACACCGCAATCATCACTCGCCGCATGGTCCGTCACAGGTCCTGAGAACTCCACATCAAGCTCCGCCGCACCGTCGACAATCTGCTCACGCCAATCGGAATGAATTTCACCCGACAAATAGACTTTCAACATCACAAATTTCTCCAAATCCAACGGCTTCTTGATTTAGTCTTTAAACTCAAATTCCGCACCCTCGACAGGCGCAGGACCTGCGCTTATCCGCGCAGCACGCCACCCGTGGCCTTGGCAACAGATGCCACAACCTTGGCGCCGACAGCCTCGATATCCGCATCCTTCAGCGTCTTTTCACGCGGTTGCAAACGCACCGTGAGCGCGAGGGATTTTTTCCCCTCCCCCAGACTACCGCCGATGAATTCATCGAAGATACGTACATCATCAATCAGCGCCTTATCCGCACCCATCGCCGCGTTGACCAGGGTAAGCGCCTCAATATCGGCATCCACAACAAAGGCAAAGTCACGCTCGACCGCCTGAAGGTCGCTGACCTTCAACGCAGGCCGCGTGGCCCCCGACTTGCGCTTCAACGGCACCTCGGCAGGATAGAGGGTAAACGCCATCGCAGGCCCCTTTACTCCCATCTCGCTCAGCACTTTAGGGTGCACCTCACCGAAGATCCCCAAGACCTTTTTGGGTCCCAAGCAAATCTTGCCGTGACGCCCGGGGTGCCAACAATCGTCCGCACCGCGCAAAATTTGCACCTTCGCCGGTGCACCAATCGCGGCGAGGATCGCCTCGGCATCCGCTTTGACATCAAACACGTCAACATCACGCGCCGAGCCCAGCACATCTTTCGGTCCCGTACGCCCCACCAGCAGGCCAGACACAAGCATATGTTGCTCGCCGGGCTCACCACCACTGAACGCAGGTCCAACCTCGAACAACGCCATATCGGCAAAGCCACGTGCCTGATTGCGTGCCGCCGCTTGCAACAATCCGGGCAACAGCGCGGGGCGCATGTGGCTCATATCATTGCTGATCGGGTTCTCCAGACGCGTCGCATCCGTACCACCGCCGAACAACGCCGCTGAGGGCTGATCGATAAAGCTGTAGGTCACACATTCGTTGTACCCGAGCGCTGCCGCCGTGCGCCGTGCAGCCACTTCGCGTCTTTGAACAGGCGACATTACGGGACGCGGCACACCAGCGGTCAGGCGCGGCAAAGGCACCCCTTCCAGCCGGGTCAGCGATGCAATCCGCGCCACTTCCTCCACCAGATCGGCCTCACCCTGCACATCGGGACGCCAGCTTGGCACATGGGCCATATCGCCTTCCAAGCGGAAGCCAAGCGCTGTCAGCGACTGCCGCTGTGTCGCCTCGGGAATGTCCATCCCGACGAGCGAAATTACCCGCTTTGCATTGAGCTTATAGGCGCGGCTTGTGTCAGGTACCTTACCCGCAACCACCACGTCAGAGGCTTCTCCGCCCGCGTGTTCCATGATCATCCGCGTGGCATGCTCGATCCCCTCGGGCGTCCACGCAGGATCAATACCGCGCTCAAACCGGTAGCGCGCATCAGAATTAACCTTGAGCGCGCGGCCCGTATAGGCCGTGCGCACCGGATCAAAATAGGCGGCCTCAAGGAACACATTCACCGTCTCTTCGGTCACGCCAGAGGGCAAACCGCCCATCACACCCGCAATGCTTTCGACACCGTTCGCGTCCGAGATCAGCGTCATGCCCTCGGCGAACGTATACTCCTTATCGTCCAACGCCATCAGCGTCTCGCCACCCTTGGCGCGGTGCACACGCAGGGCATTGCCGCCAATCTTATCCGCGTCAAAGACATGCAGCGGGCGGTTGCGGTCATAGGTATAGAAGTTCGTCACATCGACGAGAAAGCTAATCGGCCGCAGGCCAATCGCGCGCAGCTTATCCTGCAACCAAACAGGCGACGGCCCATTCTTCACACCGCGAATAACGCGGCCATAAAACACCGGACATTGCCCCAGCGTGTCCTCATCAATGCTCACACTGACGGGGCAGGAAAAGGTGCCCTCCACCGCCTCCACATCACGCGCCTTGAGCTTGCCCAAACCACGCGCGGCCAGATCACGCGCAATCCCGCGCACACCCAGCGCATCGGGACGGTTTGGCGTAATCGCAATCTCGATCACAGGGTCCACTTTGGACGGGTCATTCTCGGCCAGCCAATCGGTGAAACTGTCGCCGACATTGCCAGAAGGCAGCTCGATAATCCCGTCGTGTTCTTCCGACAGCTCCAGCTCCCGCTCAGAGGCCATCATGCC
>CBDTVN010000147.1:0-4939 GCA_965364195.1 uncultured Sulfitobacter sp.
TTACGTGTTCCGATGTTCGATTTTGCGGATACAACCCTGACCCGCGAGATGCAGGTCAAGGGTGAGGCGCTGGCGCGGGACGGTTTTGTGCCACCCGTTTTGCCGATGGAAGTGCTTTACCTCCAGCGCAAATTCGCGGGCATGTTCTTGCTGGGGGCACGGCTCAGGGCGAAGCTGCCGGTGGCCGACATGCTCCGCGCGCACCTGACCGCTTAGCGCTACAAAGCGATGTCGTAGGTAACCCAAGCTGTGCGGGTGGCAAGACGGTCGTAAACCCCGCGTGCGCGGTAATTGTCGTCGGCGGTGATCCAGCGGATGACGGCCCAACCTTTTTCACGACCATGCGCACTCACTGCGTCAATCAGCGCCTGCGCAGCGCCGGAGCCCCGGGTGGCAGGATCGACAAACAGATCATCGAGGAAGCCTTTGACGTTCGCACTCAGAGGAGAGAAGAAGGGGCGATAATGGGTCAGCCCGATGAGCGTGCCATTCTGCTCTGCGACAAAGCAATTCACCTCATGGTCAGGGTCGGTGATCCAGCCCCAAACCCTGTCTCGCATTTCTTGGGTCTGGTCCACACCATAGAATTTGGCGTAGCCCTGATAGAGGAGCTCCCAAGCAGCTTTATCAGCGGAGGTGACGGGACGGACTGTGACAGACATATCGGGTTTCCTATTCAGTTAAATGACAGCTTTTTCCAAGAAGCGCTCCCCGCGCACGGCACGGTTCACGTCAAAGGCGCTCAGATCAAGGCTGCGGTATGCGCCATACGCAATCAGTTCTGCGATGCCACGCCCCACGGCGGGGGATTGTTGCAATCCGTGACCGGAAAATCCGTTGACGAAGATGAAATTTGAACAGTCCTGTGCGCGACCCAGCAGGGCGTTCTGGTCGAGTGTGTTAAAGGCATAATGCCCGACCCATTCGTTGATGACTTTAATTGCCTCAAACTGCGGGATGCGGGTGGCGATGGCGGGCCAGACCTTGCTCTCCCACAGGTTGTGGTCAAAGGCGAAATCATCATAGGCCACATCAGCATCCTCATCAGGGGGACAGCCCGCGAGGTAGTATTTCCCCTCCGAGCGCATATGCACCCCCGATGGATCAATGGTCAGCGGCAGGTCACGGTCAAGCGGCTGTGCGGCGTCAAACACGAAGGTATAGCGTTTGCGCGGAGCCACAGGGATATCGAGGCCCGCCATTTTCGCCGTGGCCGCCGCACGGGGACCTGAGGCATTCACCACGGTCCCGCAATTCACCACGGTGCCATCGCCTAGGGTAACGCTTTGCACCGTGTCGCCATTGCGGGTCATGGCCGTGACGGTGTTGTGGATATACTCAACGCCGTTGGCGCGGGCGGTGCGTTTGAACCAGTCAAACATCGTGCCGCCGTCAAAATACCCCTCATCTACGAGGTTGTGGTTGGCGCCTACGATATCATCAAGTTGGTAGAACGGGTACTCGGCGGCAATCTCTTCGGCGCTCATGTGGCGGGTGGCCGCCCCACGGGCGTGCTGCACTGCCTGCGCCTCTTTGAGCGTTGCGGCAAATTCGGGCGTGTCGGCGAGGTACATATAGCCAAAGCTCTGTAGCGTGAGGTGCGGGACCTCTTCACTACCGCCCAAAAACTCGCGGAAGTTACGAATGAACTTTGCGCCGAACTGGCTCACGGAGATGTTGGTGGCATTGCTGAACTGCTGACGGATGCAGCTGTTGGTGTGCGAGGTGGAGGCGAATTCGTAGCTTGGGTCACGCTCCACCACCAGAACCTTACCGTCAAACCCCGCCATTTGGGTCAGCCACCACGCCACGGACGAGCCGTAGATGGCCCCGCCAACAATAACGACATCATAGCTCGAGTGGGCGGGCGTTTGCATGTGCAGTGCTTTCTTGTGGCTTGTACGCGACAGGTTAATCACGCGTTGTTGACCTTGCCTAGATGGATCTACGGATCAAAAGGTCTTGAGATGGCACGCTCCAGCATTTCCAGCCTGTCTTGCCCGTAAAACATATCCCCGCGTACAAAATAGGTCGGAGAGCCGAAGATGCCGCGTGCAATCGCCTCGGCGGTGTTGGCGGCAAACTGTTCTTGGATAGGTTCGCTTGCTGCGGCTTCCAGCAGTTTGTCCGCATCCTCGCCACAGCTCTTTGCGATGGTCCTCAATGTGTCAGTGTCTGCGATATCCGCATCATCACGCCAATGCGCCTCAAGAATCGAAGAACTGAGCCGGTCAGGGTCCCTAGCCGCAAGAATCATCCCGCTGGCGAGGCCAAGTGGATTGTCGTGATGTGTGGGGCGAAAGGTGAGAATATCCAACGCGCGCCACTGTGCCCAACGCCTCAATTCTCTGCCAAAGAAGTAGGCGATATGTTGCGGGCTGCGCTGCTTAAATCCGGTTGCACCAGTCGCTTGGACAACGGGCATGAAATCAAACGGACGGTGGATCACCTGTGCGCCCGTCTGCTGTGCAATGCGCGCAAGGGTTGGCGCGCCGAGATAGGCATAGGCCGAATGGGCGGAGTAGAAATACTCGATCTTCGGGGTGTCCATCTGTCTCTCCTTATTTGTTGATCATCCGCCATTGTCGTGTGGCGCACATCAGGGATCGCATTTTTACTAGACGGACGAGGTTGCCTGCGCCATCAATTACCTATGAGAACACCCCTGATCGATAACTTGCAATACGCCAATTTCTCCCCTGCGATATTTGAGCAGATGCGCGAAGGGGGCGTGGATGCGGTGCATGTCACCATCGCCTATCACGAGAGTTTCCGCGAAATGGTGCTTAACCTTGAGCGGTGGAACCGCTGGTTCGAGGCGCATCCCGATCTGATTTTTAAGGGGACGACAGCCGACTGTGTGCGCCGCGCCCAAGAAACAGGGCGCACGGCGATCTTCTTTGGCTTCCAGAACCCCAGCCCGATCGAGGATGACATCGGACTGGTCGAGATTTGTCATCAACTGGGCATCCGCTTTATGCAGTTGACCTATAACAACCAATCACTGCTCGCGACGGGCTGTTACGAGGATTACGATGCGGGGCTGACCCGCATGGGCCGACAAGTGGTGACAGAGATGAACCGCGTGGGGCTGGTGGTGGACATGTCCCATTCCGGTGACCGCTCTACGATGGAGGCGATTGAGTTTTCCACCCGCCCCATCGCCATCACACACGCCAACCCTGCGTGGTGGCACAAGGCGCTGCGCAACAAATCCGATGAGGTGCTAAGCGCGCTGACCGCGAGCGGCGGTATGCTGGGGTTTTCGATGTATCCCCACCATCTTGAGGGAGGGACAGCGTGCACTGCTGAGAATTTTTGCCAAATGATCGAGGAGGCTGCACGGCGTTATGGTGCGCAGAACCTTGGGATCGGGACGGACCTGTGTCAGGACCAGCCCGATAGCATCGTGGAATGGATGCGTGTGGGCCGCTGGTCCAAGGTGATCGACTATGGTGAGGGATCGGCCAGTAATGCGGGCTTTCCGCCTATGCCGAGCTGGTTCAACGACAACCGTGATTTCGGGAATATCCGTGCGGGCCTCGAAGCGACGAGCCTGACGGCTGAGGACATCGACGGGATCATGGGCGGCAACTGGCTGCGCTTTTACGAGACCAGCTTTGGAGCCGCACCGTGAAGGACATTTTCGAAGCCCCGCCGCAAATGCCGTTGCGCCCGCCCAGCACAGTCATGCGCTTGTCGCGGATGGGATCAATGTTTCCCACACGCCTGTCGTTTCTGCGCAGTCTTATGCGTCGCCTCTCCGCCGAGAAAGCACAGGTAATGCGCCGCGAATGGGCCATGTGCACCGAGGGGTTCGGTCATGGCGTCTTCAGCGTGGATCTGGGCGGGCATACGTATTCACTGGTCGCGGTCTCCACCGATTTACCGCCCGAGATGCGCACCGACCGTGTGATCGCCACCGCGTGGGACAGCGCCTATGTCCTGTTCGACGGCATCCCTGACGCAGATGATATTGCGCGCATCACGGCCAATGCACCTTTGCAGGAAGCGGGGCGTTTTGGCCCGCGGGACCTGATCCTGAGCCGCGCCAATAAATCCGTGCGCCTATTCGCCCATGTGGTCGAGGCGCTGCGGGCAGGACGGCAGCCTGACCTCGCGATGATCCGCGATGTAGGATATCTCATGCGTACCACGGCGGTATACGGCAACGGCAAGTTCGGCATCGCGGATCGCGCTGCGTTTGATACACGTCCGGGGCTGGAGGGACCGTTTGCAGCCGAGATGCTCACGGTCTGGCTGATCCGCCACTTCACCCATGCGCTGGCTGAGCATGTGGGGCAGGGCGTGCTGGACCCTGCGATCAAACGGCATCTCGGGATTGGCAACTCCACGGGCCTTGGCATGGCACCCTTTCTGGTGAACCATCCGGTGCTGCTCAACAACTGGATGCTGGCGCGTGAGACTGCGCTGGCGCGTGTGCGCGCGGTAGAGGCGCTGTCGCCAGAGCAAATCGCGCGCATTGGTGCGCTTAGCGAACGGACGGCGGCACATTTATCTGAGTGGCACGTGCCGGACGCCACGCACCAAGCACGGATTGACGCGCTGCGCAGTGATTGGGTTGAAGCGACTGAGCTGCTTGGCCCTGAGAAAATGGTGGGGTGCCGCCCGCTCGACACTGTTATGCGTACGGTTGAGGCGATGAGCGGGGATGTGCAAGAACTAGTGGCGGCCTTGCTGATAGAGCCGTTTGGTGAACTGGTGGACGGATTGACAGAGTGTATGGCCGATCCTTACGGCGCTTTCGCACCACCGCTGTGCGATACCGATACGCTTCAGGCGCAGATGGAGGCTGAATTTGACTGGGCGCTGGGCGTGGACTATGATGCGCCGCAAAATTGCGACCAGTTCTGGTATGTGTCTGAGGCCAAGATGGAACCGCGTTTGGGGTTACGGTTTGAGGAGGAGGGGGCGACGT
>CBDTVN010000148.1:0-4909 GCA_965364195.1 uncultured Sulfitobacter sp.
GCGCATAGGCGGGGTTGGATTTGTACCCGTCAAAGAAATGCTCGGCATCAAACAGCGCCTCTCGCCCCTGCGCCACAATATGGGCGATGGATTTGGCAATATTCTCGGTGTTCTCGGGGAGCGTGATGCCCAGCGCTGTCGTGACATGGAATTCATGCGTCTTACCGACCAAGCAGACGCTTTGGGTATTGGCGTTCATCACGGCGGCCAGAACATCGTCGTTTTGCGCCGACATGCCATTGCGCTTTGTCATACCGAACGCCGTCATGCGCGCGCGGGTCTTGGGCGCTTCATCGAAGAAAGCGCTGTCGGTCGGGTTCGCCCCCGGCCAGCCACCCTCGATATAATCCACGCCCAGCGCATCGAGGGATTTGGCAATGATCTGCTTTTCCTCGGTGGAGAATTGCACGCCTTGGGTTTGTTGACCGTCACGCAGGGTGGTGTCGTAGAGGGAGAGGCGTTCCATCATAGCGCCTCAAGCTTTGCAGCGTCGAAGTCAGATGTTACTGACAATGACACACCGTCCTTGCTCATTTGAACCTGTACCCCTGCGCCCAACAGCATTGTTTTGAGACGGTCCACTTGAGCAAAGTCCTTGGTTTCCATTGCTCTATTACGGGCATCAAACAAAGCAGTCTCATATAGCGCCAGGTCGAATGAGACTTCCACAGTCCAAGCAGGCACGGTAGCCCCCATGAGCCCCAACATTTGCAACGCACCGCGTAACGGTGCAGCTTCGGCCGCTCCTGCCAGTTTGTGCAAATGCGAAATCGCACCCGCAGTATTGATGTCATCAGCTAAGAGCCCAACAAATAAATCATCCACAACGCCGTCCTCTGCATTGGTAGCAATTGCATACCATTTCCGCAGCGTCTTCTCGGCCTCCTCCCGCTTCTTCTCCGTCCAATCCATCGGCTTTCTATAATGCGTCGACAGCATCACAAAGCGGATCACCTCTCCCGGCACGCCTTGGTCCAGCAGATCGCGCACGGTGAAGAAATTGCCCAGCGACTTGGACATCTTCTTGCCCTCTACCTGTAGCATCTCATTGTGCATCCAATAATTCGCCATGGCGTCCGTGTCATTGGCACAGCAGCTTTGCGCGATCTCGTTTTCATGGTGAGGGAACATGAGGTCATTGCCACCTCCATGAATATCAAAAACGTGAGGTCGTTCTTTTGCACTTTCAGTAAGCCGACCTTCGGCAAGCGGCTTCTCCCATAAAAGTTCATCAGCCATGGCACTACACTCGATGTGCCAGCCTGGGCGTCCTTTGCCCCACGGGCTGCCCCACCCCGGCAGGTCGTCGGTTGAGGGTTTCCACAGCACAAAATCCATCGGATTGCGCTTGTAGGGCGCGACCTCAACCCGTGCGCCTGCGATCATATCGTCGACGCTGCGGCCCGAAAGACTGCCGTAGTTTTCCTTCCAACTGTCGACCGCGAACAGCACATGCCCATCGACCTCATAAGCGTGTCCTTTGACGATCAAACCCTCGATCATTGTGACCATCTGGGCAATGTATTCGGTCGCACGCGGCTCATGTGTTGGTCGCAGCGCACCCAACGCATCCATGTCATCATGATACCAGCGGATCGTCTCGTTCGAGCGCTGATGGATCAGCTCTTCCAGAGTGCCCTCTGCGCCCGCCGCCTTCCGCTTTTGCGCGGTCTCGTTAATCCGGTCATCAACATCTGTAAAGTTACGCACGTAGGTGACATGCGTCTCCCCGTAGACATGGCACAGCAAACGGTTGAGCACATCAAACACAAGCACAGGGCGCGCATTGCCAAGATGCGCGCGGTCATAGACTGTCGGGCCACAGACATACATGCGCACGTTTGTCGGATCGATCGGCACAAAGTTCTCGCGCTTGCGGGTCTTTGTGTTGTGCAGTTTGATGGTCGTCATGGCAAATATCCTAATCGGCGCGGGGATGCGCGGGACATGGCACAGTTTCAAGGGAAATAAAACAACGTGATCAAGGCCCGCGAGAGGTATCTCAGCAGGTAATTGTACAGCAAATAATGATCATGCTCGTTGTCATAAGACTTTCGTAGCCCGGCAATAGCACCCGGGTCAAGGTTGATTGACAAATGCGTGGTCCTCTGCGCCCCTGCACGGAATATTTTCGGAGGGGACGACCATGCAGGCATCAAATCGGATCACCACACTTCTGAGCGGCGGCTCTGACGGGTGGGAAGTGTTTGACCGCGCGCGCCAGATGATTGCGTCAGGCACACCGGTGACGGAACTGACCATCGGGGAGCATGACATACGCACTGCCGCGCCTATCCTGCAAGACATGCACCGCTCTGCCTTGAGCGGGCATACAGGCTATGCTTCTGTGCCCGGCGTCCCCGCCTTGCGCGATGCGATTGCCGCACGGGTGACTGCGCGTACAGGTGTCCCTACGACGCGCGACAATGTGATGATTACGCCCGGTGGGCAGTCTGCGCTCTTTGCTACCCATACGGCTGTGATCGACCCCGGTGATACCGCGCTCTACATTGATCCCTACTATGCCACCTACCCCGGCACGCTGCGCGGTGCTTCTGCTGTGCCAGTTGCGATCAAGGCGCATGCGTCCGACGCGTTCCAACCCCGCGCTGCCGATATTGCGGCCCACGCAGCGGGTGCGAAGTCGCTCTTGATCAACTCCCCCAACAATCCCACAGGCGTCGTCTATAGCCGTGAGACATTGGAGGGCATTGCAGCTGTCTGTGTTGAGCATGATCTGTGGCTGATCTCGGATGAGGTCTATGACACGCAAGTCTGGGAAGGGGAGCATATCTCTCCACGGTCGCTGAAGGGAATGGCAGAGCGCACGCTGGTCGTAGGTTCCATGTCCAAAAGCCACGCCATGACAGGATCGCGCATTGGTTGGGTCATCGGGCCGGAGGAAATCGTGGAGCACCTGATCAACCTTGCCACCCATTCCACCTATGGCGTCCCCGGCTTCATTCAGGAGGCCGCTGTGTTTGCGCTAGAGCAAGGGGAGCCGTTCGAGGAAGAGATCGCAGAGCCGTTCCGCCGTCGCCGTGCTTTGGCTTATGACATTCTGGGCGCCCAGAATGTGGTCGGTGTCGTTCCGAATGCCGGTGCGATGTATATGATGCTGGATGTGAGTGCGACGGGCCTGAGCGGTGAAGGCTTTGCCAATGCGCTGCTGGAAACCCACCAGATTGCAGTGATGCCCGGAGAAAGCTTTGGCACAGCGGCCGCAGGTCACATCCGCGTGGCGATGACTGTTGATGATATCGCATTCGAGAAAGCACTCAATACCCTGTGCAGCTTTGCCCGTAGTTTAGCCAACAAGGGTTAAAGAAACAGGCGCGCCCGATACAGGCGCGCCTCCCCCAGTCGTAATTAGAAGCGGAATGAGCCACGCAGATTGAATGTGGTTGCATCCGCATCGACGCCTGTGCCGCCGATGTCGTCAAAGCGGTGCTCCAACAGTTCGCCACCAACGGTGAAGCTATCTGTGACCTGATAGGCGACACCCAAACCGATAAATTCGCCTGTGTCGTCGCCGAGGCTCGTATCTACGCGTGCGGCACCCGCAGTCGCGTAGACCAATGTGCGCCCGAAGTCATAACCGCCGCGCAGCTTGAGGCGTGTCACGCTGTCAACTTCCGCCGCGCCGTCGCCCAAATCTGTATCAAGCTTGTCATATTCAAACTCACCACCGATTACGTAGCGACCAAAGTCATAATCGTACCCGATGTGCAGGCCGTAGCTCATATCGTCGCCATTTGCGTCGATGTTTGTGTCAACGTCAGCGTACCCAAGGTTCAGACCGCCGTAGATACCGGTCCAGTCACCGCCAACAAAAGCTGGCTCGAACACGGGTACCGGTGCCGGAACGGTCTCAACAACCGGATCAGCCAGATTGCCTGCAAAGGCCGTGCTGGCCAGCAGTGACGTGGATATCAGAGAGGCAGCGCCAAGTTTATAGATCGTTTTCATGGGTTTCTCCTTTTGAGAATTGAGCGAAAACAGGCAGCTTTCCTACCTATCGGGCCCTCAACGCCGATAATAATTGCTTGGTTCCCAATTTCTTGATCACGAAAACGTAACCGGCAAAACATCGCCCCAAAAACTGAAAGCAGGCAAGATTTGGCCGGTGCAAAAAGCAAAACCCACGTCGCAAACAGGACAGATTTGGTCGCCTTTTCTTTCCACTCTTGGTGTCAAAGGAGCGCCCATATGCAGCACAGCATTTGCACAGCGATATTGGTCATCCGCACCATCGGGGCGGAGCGCGGGCGGGCAGCACGCGGCGCACCATTTGGCGGTTTAGTCACCCTGAACTGATCCTCCCGCTGAAAGATGCTAATATGAATCAACAAATCACACCACGCTTAGGGGGCCGCGCGGCCCGCCGTGCTGCCCGCTCTGCCGCCCTGCCCGACAATTTGCGCCCTGTGCGCCCCGGACTTGAGGGTGGCAAGTTCAAGCCCCTCTCCGAGACGGATGTTCTCAAAATCCACAATGCGGCGTTGGAAGCGCTGGAAACAATCGGGCTTGCCGATGCGCCCGCGTCTGGCATTGCGTATCTCACAGGCGCAGGTGCGATCCTTGGCGACGACGGGCGCATTCGCTTCCCGCGCGCACTGATCGAGGATACCTTGGCTCGCGCCAACCGTTCCATCACCTTGATGAGCCGCGATGGTCTCAACGATCTCGACCTGTCTGGCACACGGGTACACTACGGTACCGCAGGTGCAGCGGTGCATCTGGTAGATGTGGACGGCCGACATTACCGCGATTGCGGGGTCCAGGACCTCCACGACGCCGCCAAGATTGTGAACACCCTCGATAATGTCCACTTTTGCCAGCGTCCCATGGTATGCCGCGATATCCCCGACAATATGGAGATGGATTACAATTCCATCTTTGCCTGCGT
>CBDTVN010000149.1:0-4819 GCA_965364195.1 uncultured Sulfitobacter sp.
GCGCATGGCGCAAGCCCGAGCCCTATAAGGGCAAAGGCATCCGCTATAAGGGTGAGTTCGTCTTCCGCAAAGAAGGCAAGAAGAAGTAAGGAACGCAACAGATGGCAAACAGCAAAAGACAACTGTTCATCAAACGCCGCTTGCGCGTTCGGAACAAACTTCGCCGCACGAACCGTGGGCGCATGCGCCTCTCCGTGCACCGCTCCAACAAGAATATCAGCGTTCAGCTGATCGACGATGTGAACGGCGTAACACTCGCCTCCGCTTCGTCGCTTGAAAAAGATCTTGGTGTGGTTGGCAAAAACAACATCGAAGCGGCCACGAAAGTGGGCGTGGCAATCGCCGAGCGTGCGAAAAAAGCCGGTGTTGAGACAGCCTACTTCGACCGTGGCGGTTTCCTCTTCCACGGTAAAGTGAAGGCCTTGGCCGACGCAGCCCGTGAAGGTGGTTTGAAGATCTAAGTTTTTGGCGGGGCTTTGGTCCCGCCAATACTCTTTGAAGAGGATCTTGGTCCTCTCGATGATCCGGGGGCACGTTGCCCACCGCGATTGTGAAAACAGGGCAGACGCCCGCAAATTTAGGAGGCCAGCATGGCCAGAGATGACAACCGGGGCGGCAACCGCCGCAACCAGCGCGATGAAGCGCCAGAATTCGCTGACCGCCTGGTCGCGATCAACCGCGTATCCAAAACCGTAAAAGGTGGTAAGCGCTTTGGTTTTGCAGCACTCGTCGTAGTTGGCGACCAGAAAGGCCGCGTAGGCTTCGGTAAAGGTAAAGCAAAAGAAGTGCCTGAAGCGATCCGCAAGGCCACAGAGCAAGCCAAACGCCAGATGATCCGCGTTCAGCTGCGCGAAGGCCGCACATTGCACCATGACATGCAGGGCCGTCACGGCGCTGGTAAAGTTGTGATGCGCACAGCACCAGAAGGTACTGGTATTATTGCTGGTGGTCCAATGCGTGCCGTGTTCGAAATGCTGGGCATCAAAGACGTTGTGTCCAAGTCTATCGGTTCACAAAACCCGTACAACATGATCCGCGCCACCATGGACGGATTGAAAAAAGAACAGTCACCACGTTCCGTCGCGCAGCGTCGCGGTAAGAAAGTGGCCGACATTCTGCCAAAGCGTGATGATGCATCTGATTCTTCCGCTCAAGTAGCTGAGGAAGCATAAGCATGGCTAAGACAATTGTAGTGAAGCAGACAGGTTCGCCTATCCGCCGCCCCGCAGACCAGCGTGCAACGCTGATCGGTCTGGGTCTGAACAAAATGCACAAAACCCGTGAGCTAGAAGACACTCCTTCTGTGCGCGGCATGGTGCGCAAGATCAGCCACATGGTAGAGATCATCGAAGAAAAAGGCTAAGTCTTCAGACAGCCATTTCTTTTGAAGAAATAGAGACGCCCTGCAAACATTTGTGGGGCGTTTTGCGTTTTAGCTGCGTCCAGACACCTGCACTATGACAACGGCTGCCACGGAACGCGCCCCGATTTTGAAATTTGATTGTGCTTAAGCGTTAACCAGTATTCGGCAAGCGCCATGAACTTAGGTGATGAAAATCCCTAATGTCCGCTCTCACGTGATTGACGGTGCTGAGGGAGCCGTTATCTGGCGTGTGGTGTTCAGCCCTACGCGACGCAAAGAGAATCCTTATTGGACCAGGAGCCTGTGGTTTGGGTTTGCTCATACCCATTGATACGCGTGTGCTGTGGGTTGCCGAGGTGTCGGGGTTCTCAGGTCTGCACCCTCTTGCCTCACTCGGGCACATCCCCTATACGCGCGCAATGGGCAGAGTTCTGTTCATTAGAATCGTAACGCCGCGTCTACCCGCTCCCGTCGCTGGGGGGTATTTCCGGCAAAAGGAGAAGCGACATGAAACTTCACGAACTTTCAGACAATGCAGGTGCCACAAAACCACGCAAGCGCGTTGGCCGTGGTCCTGGTTCCGGCACCGGTAAGATGGGTGGCCGTGGTATCAAGGGTCAAAAATCCCGTTCAGGTGTGGCGATCAATGGGTATGAAGGCGGCCAGATGCCCCTCTACCAACGTCTGCCAAAGCGTGGCTTTACCAAGCCGAACCGCAAATCCTACTCCGCGATCAACCTCGGTCTGATCCAGAAGTTTGTTGACGCGGGCAAGCTCGACATCAAAGCAACGATTACCGAGGACGCGCTGGTCGCATCCGGTGTGGTACGTCGCAAGCGCGATGGCATCCGTATCCTTGCAAAAGGTGACGTGACTTCGAAGCTTAACCTCGACGTTACAGGCGCATCCAAGTCCGCCATCGAAGCTGTCGAAAAGGCGGGCGGTAGCCTGACTGTAAAAGCAGCGGCAGTAACGGCAGAAGCTTCCGAATAGTCCTTCGGTCTTGTGAGCGGCGAATAAGCCGCTTACATAAAGCTTTAAGTTTTCCCAAACGCCGCCCACCGGAGAACGGTTCGGGCGGCGTTTCGATTTAAGAAAAGAGAGCCCTCACATGGTATCTGCCGTCGAGAATATGGCCGCCAACTCAAGCTGGTCCGCCTTTGGTAAGGCGACCGACTTACGCCACCGCATCCTGTTTACGCTTGGTCTGTTGATCGTGTACCGTCTGGGGACGTTTATCCCTGTGCCGGGCATCGATGGCGGTGCCCTGCGCGAGTTTATGGAGCAGGCGGGTCAAGGCATCGGCGGCATGGTCTCGATGTTCACAGGCGGCGCATTGGGCCGTATGGGTATCTTTGCTCTGGGCATCATGCCCTACATTTCGGCCTCGATCATTGTGCAGCTTTTGACGTCCATGGTGCCGTCATTGGAGCAGCTCAAGAAAGAAGGCGAGCAGGGCCGCAAGAAGATCAACCAATATACACGTTGGGGTACTGTAGCGCTTGCCACAGTGCAGTCTTATGGCCTCGCCGTGTCTTTGGAGGCGGGCGATATCGCCGCTGATCCGGGTTGGTATTTCCGCATTGCGTGCATGATCACGCTCGTGGGCGGTACCATGTTCCTGATGTGGTTGGGTGAGCAGATCACTGCACGTGGCATCGGTAACGGCATCTCGCTCATCATCTTTGTTGGCATCATTGCAGAAGTCCCTGCGGCCATTGCCCAGTTCTTTGCCTCCGGTCGTTCCGGTGCGATTAGCCCTATGGTCATTGTGGCCGTGCTGGTCATGGTGATCGTCACCATTATGTTTGTGGTCTTTATGGAGCGCGCTCTGCGCAAGCTCCACATCCAGTACCCGCGCCGTCAGGTCGGTATGAAAGTTTATGATGGCGGCTCCAGTCACCTGCCGATCAAGGTAAACCCCGCCGGTGTTATCCCTGCGATTTTCGCCAGTTCTTTGCTCCTGCTGCCCGTCACGATCAGCACATTTTCTGGCAACTCGACCAATCCAGTGATGTCATGGCTTCTGGCCAACTTTGGTCCGGGTCAGCCGCTCTATCTGTTGTTCTTCATCGCTATGATCGTCTTCTTTGCGTATTTCTACACATTCAACGTCGCGTTCAAACCTGACGATGTTGCTGACAACCTCAAGAACCAGAACGGTTTCGTCCCCGGTATCCGTCCGGGCAAGAAGACCGCCGAATATCTTGAATACGTTGTTAACCGCGTCTTGGTGCTAGGTTCTGCCTATCTCGCGGCGGTCTGTATTTTGCCTGAAATTCTCCGCGGACAGTTCGCGATCCCATTTTATTTTGGCGGCACCTCGGTTCTGATTGTGGTTTCCGTGACAATGGATACCATCCAACAAGTACAAAGCCATTTGTTGGCACATCAGTATGAAGGTCTACTGGAGAAGTCGCAGTTGCGCGGCAAATCCAGCAAAGGACGTAAGAAACGGAGCCCAGCACGCAAATGAATATTATCCTCCTCGGACCCCCAGGTGCAGGTAAAGGCACCCAAGCGCGCCATCTCGTGGAAACACGCAATATGGTTCAGCTGAGCACAGGCGATATGCTGCGCGAAGCAAAAGACAGTGGGACCGAGATGGGTAAGATCGTCGCCGACGTTATGGCGCGGGGCGCGCTTGTTACGGATGAGATCGTTATCGGCCTGATCCGCGAGAAGCTGACTGACAAAACCAAGCATGGCGGCTTCATTTTTGATGGCTTTCCTCGCACATTGGCACAGGCCGATGCGTTGGGTGAGCTGATGGGGGCTGAGGGGCAGACCCTCGATGCAGTGATCGAGATGCGTGTGGATGACGCCGCACTGGTCGACCGTATCACCGCGCGTTCCACCTGTAGCGGGTGTGGTGAGGTCTATAATGACAATACCAAGCCGGTGCCTGCCGATGGCAAATGCACTAACTGCGGTGAGGCCAAAGAATTCACCCGCCGCGCGGATGACAATGAAGAAAGCCTCAAGACCCGTCTTATGGCCTACTACAAACAGACATCCCCGCTGATCGGCTATTATTACGCCAAGGATATGCTGAGCTCTGTCGACGGATTGGGCTCAATGGAGGCCGTTCAGAAAAGCATCGCCGGGGTTCTCGACGCCTGAAACGCGGCTCAGGGCAGACAAAATACGCGGATCGGGATTGTCAGAAATTCCGGTCCGTTTTGTTTGAGAAAACTGGCGATTTCCACGCGGCTTTTCATTTACTGCATAACGGGCCGAGCAAGCTTGACCCTCTGGCAAAAACGCCATAGTCAGCGCTATCTCGTAAGAGAATCATTTTGCGGAACAGGGTCGCTCCCGCGCCGCATCATTACCTAATCAGCTGTAGCCCGTTGGCATAATCGCCTCGGGCTTACGTTGTGAAAAAAGGGTCCGGTATGACGGACCCGCAACGAAAAGGAATTGCACACGTGGCACGTATTGCCGGCGTAAACA
>CBDTVN010000150.1:0-4760 GCA_965364195.1 uncultured Sulfitobacter sp.
GTGGCAGCCCGTAGGGGAGTTGAACCCCTCTTTTCAGGTTGAAAACCTGACGTCCTAACCGATAGACGAACGGGCCACACTTGGTGAAGCAGTCTTTAGGCAATCATCGGGAATGGCGCAAGTCAAATTTTTCAACTCACTGCGGTTTTTTTCAGGTTTAGACGCGGGCTGCGTCGTCCAGTCGCAGCTGTACGCTCTGACGGCCTTGCCATGTGTTGATGTCCAGACGCCCGGCAAGGTGGAAATGCGCGCCGCCATGAGCTTCCAATGTTGGGCCAAGGGGCGAATCGAAGGCGCCGAAGCAGATCGCATCAAGGCGTGTGCTGTGTCCGTCACCAAAACTGACCTTTAGGTGCGTCTCGCCGACGCGGCGGGCAGAAAAGATTCGCATGTCGGCAAATACATAGCGTGGGGCGGACGCACCTGCACCAAACGGGCCTGCCGATTCGACGGCTTGCGTCAGCTCGACGCTCGCCGCACCGGGCATCAGCATTCCATCAAGGCGCAGATCGGACGGGCCACGCAGATGCGCGCCTTGTTTCTCCAGCAGCGCGGTAAGCTGGGCCATCGCGTCTTCGAGTTTATCTTCTTCCACTGTGAGGCCTGCGGCCATTTTGTGACCGCCTCCTTTGAGCAAAACGCCTTGAGTGCCGAGTTTTTGAATGCACGCGCCCAGATCGACCCCTGTGATGGAGCGGCCGGAGCCTTTACCGATTCCCCCATCTAGCCCGATCACCACAGCAGGGCGGCCTGTGGCCTCTTTGAGGCGCGCGGCCACAATCCCCACCACACCGGGGTGCCAGCCCGCACCAGCGGCCCACACCAGCGCACCATCGGTGCCGCGTTCTTCAGCCTGAGCTAAGGCGGCGGCGCGCACGGCGTTTTCGACCTCGCGCCGCTCGGAGTTTAAGGCGTCGAGACGCTCTGACAAGGCTGCGGCCTCATGCGGGTCTTCCGTGGCGAGCAATCGCGCGCCCAGATCGGCCTTTCCCACGCGGCCGCCTGCATTAATGCGCGGCCCCAGCATAAAGCCGAGGTGGTAGGCGGATGGTGCCGTATCCATGCGGGCCACATCCGACAGGGCAGAGACGCCAACACGCTCGCGCCGCGCCATGACTTTGAGCCCTTGACGCACAAATGCGCGGTTAACGCCAATCAGAGGTGCCACATCAGCCACGGTGGCAAGTGCCACCAGATCGAGCATCGCCATGAGATCTGGCCCCTTGACCTCGACCTCGCGCAGTTGCCGTCCAGCCTCCACAAGCATCAGAAATACAACGGCGGCGGCGCACAGATGCGCCAGCCCGCCGCCTTCGTCCTGACGATTAGGGTTCACAACCGCGTGGCAATCAGGGAGGGTTTCACCGCCCAAGTGGTGATCAAGCACAATCACATCAGCCCCTTTTGCCGCAGCGATAGGGCCGTGCGAGAGGGTGCCGCAATCGACGCAGATGATGAGATCGTGCTTGGCAGCAAGCTCTGCCATGGCCTCGTCGTTGGGGCCGTAACCTTCATCAATACGGTCGGGGACATAAAGCGTCGCCTCGCGCCCCATTTGGCGCAGCCAGACCAGCAAAAGTGCTGCAGAGCTGCCGCCATCCACATCATAGTCGGCAAAAACGGCAATACGCTGGCGGTTCTTTACAGCGAGCAGGAAGCGTGCCGCGGCTTTCTCCATATCGCGCAGGGAGCGCGGATCGGGGAGCAGTTCGCGTAAGGAGGGGGCGAGGAAAGCCTCGGCCTCCAGCGCCTCGACACCCCGCCTTGCCAGCACTTGGCACACCGCCATTGGCAATTGTGTTTGCTGGTGCAGCGCCTCGGAGGCGCGGACGGCGCCCACATCGGGGCCAATCCAGCGCCTGCCTGTGAGCGAGCTTTCTACGCCCAGAAATGTGGTGGTTGTGTCCATGTGGTTATCCACCTTTTTTAGCCACTTTTGCTTTGTGGTAGCGTCAAACTTCCTCGATCCGCAGGGCGACAGGATCACCTGAGACCACGGAGGTCGCGGTGAACGCCGTAAGCGCGTGGTCAATGTCACCGCGGGTGGTCTTGTGTGTCACGATCAGGACTTGGGCAGTGTCCTCCACATGACCGTATTGGCGCATCCGGTCGATGGAAACGCCCGCTTCGCCCAGCACAGAGGCGACTTTTGCCAAAGCACCCGGTTTGTCCATCAGTGTCATGCGCAGATAATAGGCGGCGGCGCGTTGGCTGAGGGCAGGGGTGGCGACCTCAAGCGTTTTAGCGGGTTGGCCAAACGCGTGCCCACGGTAGCCGCGTGCGATATCGCAGATATCCGACAGCACGGCACTGGCAGTGGGACCTGCACCTGCGCCTGCACCGCGCAGCACGATCTGGCCAACGGCATCGCCTTCGAGCACGATCATATTGGTGCCGCCCTGAAGCTGGCCCAGCGGGGAGGTGTCGGGGACAAGGCAAGGCTGCATCCGCTGCTCAAGCCCGCGACCTGTCATTTGAGCTACGCCGAGCAGCTTGATCTTATAGCCCATGTCGGCGGCGGCGGTGATGTCCTCGATGGAAACCCGTTCGATGCCCTCAAGCTCGATACCTGCAAAGTTGACTTGGGTGCCGAAGGCCAGTGACGACAGCAGCGCAAGTTTATGTGCCGCATCAATGCCGCCCACGTCGAGTTGCGGGTCGGCCTCAAGATATCCCAGCCCGTCTGCTTCGGCAAAAACATCGGCATAGGGCAGGCCCGCATCCTCCATCCGTGTGAGGATATAGTTGCACGAGCCGTTCATCACACCCATCACGCGCGTGATCTCGTTACCGGCAAGCCCTTCGCCAAGGGCCTTGATCACAGGGATGCCGCCCGCAACTGCAGCCTCGTATTTGATAACGCTGCCTTGGGCCTCGGCGGCTTCTGCCAAGGCCTGACCGTGCATGGCGAGCATGGCTTTGTTGGCGGTAATTACGTCTTTGCCGAGGGCCAATGCCGCTTCGGTTGCCGCCTTTGCGGGGCCATCTTCGCCCCCCATCAGTTCGATGAACACGTCCACATCGTCACGCTTTGCGAGGGCTACTGGATCATCTTCCCATGCGTAGGAAGACAGGTTCACGCCGCGATCCTTGCTTTTGCTGCGTGCGGAGACGGCGGTGATCACGAGAGGGCGCCCTGTGCGCGCCTCTAGCAATGCTGCTTGCTTGCGCAAAATTTGCACCACGCCCGTGCCGACCGTTCCCAAACCCGCAATCCCGAGGCGAAGTGGCTGTGACATGATGGCGGTTCCTTTGCGTGGTTGATCTGTGCGCCGATGTAGCCCGTTCGGGCGGTCCGCGCAACGGAGCATAAGGGGGTGATATGGGCTTATCTGAACCCTTGCGCCAACCGCTGGCGCTCTGCTCCGTTGAGAACTGATCCATTGAGCCGTGCTGCGCGCGCTTTGAGGGCGGCGACGCGTGCATCAATGGCGGATGTCGCTTGAACCGGCTCAACCGCGCTGTTCTGTGCCGCGGCGAGGATTGGATCAAGGGGGACGAGTGCGGGATAATCCGCCGCGGCCAATGCAGGCGTTATCGTCTGGTCAAGCGCGGGGACCTGCGTGCAAGCACCGGTAAGGGCGAGGCTGGCCGCGAGGGCCGCAAGGATACGCGCGTGTTTCATGGGGTATGGTTTGCACCACTTGGCCTACTTCGTGCAAGTCTCTTGGTGGCATGATGCACTACGGGTTTACTTTTTGAACGTGCGTTCAGATATTAGGGCAATGGCACGCACAGCAGGATCACATTCGGAAAATACCGGCCCAAGGGTCCGCGAGGCGGCGCTCAAGCTGTTTGCGCGTGGCGGTTATGCAGCCGTTTCCATGCGCGCGATTGCGGCAGAGGTGGGGGTGCAAGTTGGTGCGCTCTATAACTATACGCCAGACAAGCAGACGCTGCTGTTTGATTTGATGGAAGGGCATATGACCGAATTGCTGGCGGCGGCAGCGGATGATGCGACGCTCACGCCTGATGCCCGGCTGCGGGCGTTTGTGACCTTCCACATCGAGTTTCACCACGCGCGGCCCGATGCGGTGTTCATCGCCTATATGGAGCTGCGCAATCTCAGCCCCGAGAACTTCGCCCGCATTGAAGCGCTGCGGCGGACCTATGAGGACGGGCTGGAGCAGATATTGCGTGACGGCGTGACAGCTGGGGAGTTTGAGGTGGTGGACACCAAGATCACGACGCTTGCGATCATTGCGATGCTCACGGGGGTGAATACGTGGTTTCGCGCCGGCGGGCGGCTGTCACTGGAGGAAATCACCGCGCAGTACTGGGACATGGTGCGCCGCGCGGTGACGTAAGCCGCCTTAGTGGGCGGGCTTGATGAAGGTGCCGTTGTTCAACTCTGTGACGGCTTGGATCAGCTCCTCGCGGGTGTTCATGACGATGGGGCCGTGCCATGCGACAGGCTCGTCGATGGGGGCGCCTGAGATCAACAGGAAGCGCAGGCCCTCTGGGCCAGCTTGGACCGTGACTTCGTCGCCCGTGCCAAAACGGACCAGTGTGCGGTCGCCTGACATGTCGCGGATGTTCAGCTCTTCGCCAGCGACCTCTTTTTCGAGCAAGATACCTGCAGGTGTTGCCGCATCTAAAAAGGCGCCAGCCCCTTGAAAAATATAGGCGAAAGCGCGGCGGTAGGTGTCAATCTTGAAGGTTTTGCGCACACCTGCGGGGACGGTGACGTCTAGGTATTGCGGATCGGCTGCGATACCGTCAACAGGGCCACGCTTGCCCCAGAACTCACCCGTGATCAC
>CBDTVN010000151.1:0-4568 GCA_965364195.1 uncultured Sulfitobacter sp.
CTATTGCCAGCACGGGCTTTTGTTCCGTCAAAAATGGGCTCATTGCTTCCGCTCGCTGCGCCGCCCACGAAGGTCCGGTTTGGGCCGGAAGCAGCCATGATGGGAGGGTGGCGAGGTCCGATCGCTGCATCATGCCGATGTCGAAACTAAGGGCGGAAACTGGACATTCGCTGCGCTGAGCACAGAGGTCTGCTCCGCGGACAAAGCGCCCTTTGGATTATTTTGAAACGATGTCTGCTTTCACCAAGATGCTGTTGCAGGAAAACGCATCATGGGCGGAAACTCGACTTTAGCCGCGAACGCGATGGCAGGGGCTTTTTCAGCGGGAGCGGACATGCTGTTGCATGTTGAAAACGGGTTTTGCTCTGCTCCGCCGCAAATCAGCGCGGAGCAGTCACTCATATGAAGGGAGCGCGTTTAATTGGACCCATAAACCGTCACATCTTGATAACCAGTTTTCCGAAATGCCCAGCACCTCGCATAGCGTGATAGGCTGATCGGGCATCCTTGAAGTTAAAAGTCTGATCAATCACCGGTTTCAGTTTATGCGTCTCGATTGCGCGGTTCATATCAGCGAACATTGCCCTTGACCCCACGTAAATACCCTTCACGGATATAGACTTTGCCATGATCGGCGTCGGGTTGGTTGCACCTGAAACGCCTGTTAAAACACCAATCAGACCGATGATACCACCAACTCTCACCGCATTCACTGACCGGTCAAATGTTCCGGGGCCGCCGACTTCAACAACGCGGTCAACGCCTGATCCGGCCGTGAGTTCCAAAACAGCCGCGTCCCATTCAGGGTTCGTTCGATAGTTGATGACTTCACTGGCACCCAGAGCCTTCATTTTTTCCAATTTGTCGTCCGAAGATGATGTGACGATTGTCCGCGCGCCCATCATCGTACAAAATTGCTGGGCGAAAACAGAAACACCACCGGTTCCAAGCAAGAGCACTGTTTCTCCTGCCTTCACTGGGCGCGGAAGAGTGAGCGCATGCCACGCCGTAAGTGCTGCACAAGGAAGGGTTGCGGCCTCCTCATCGGTCAGGCCGCTTGGTGTGGGAATAACACCGTTTTCGGGCAGAATGACTTCCTGCGCCAAGACGCCCTGAAGCGTGCCACCCAACGCGGAAGCCATGACAGGAGCGCTGATTTCACCAGCGACCCAGTCTGAAAAGAAGCAAGAGGTAACCCTGTCCCCTTCCTTCAACTTTACGCCTTCACCGACCGCCGTGATCACACCTGCCCCGTCAGAGTTTGGCACAGTTGGGAATGGCAACTTGCGCGCACCCGCTCCCTCGATCGTAATCAAATCACGGTAATTGATAGAGTTCGCATTCATGCGTACCCGTACCTGTCCGGGGCCAGGGGTGGGTGTTTCGCGCTCTACAAGTTTCAGTGCATCTACGCCATCGCCAGAAACAATTTCCCATGCCTGCATTTCAATCGTCCTTTTCAAATATCAATATAATTAGAGCCGTATCCGCTGGTTAACTTAACCGCGTCCGAGATCAGGGATGAGGTCCCCAAGGGGCGGCCTGCAACAACTGGTTTTTCTGGCTCATCAACAAAGGTCTGATCTTGCCTCCAAAGACCATGAAGTCTTCATCCTTGAAGAGGCTGCTCCAGAAGTTACGGCGATCTGCATCGTCGTCAAACTTCCACAAATGCACGAGCTGGTGCAACTCACCGGTATCTGAAGTGAAATAGCCGACCAGCTTGGCATCAAAGCCGCCCTTTTCCAGCGCTGGCCAGCCAAAGTCGCGGTAGGCTCGGATGACCTCGGCCATTTGGCCAACGTAAACCTGATAGGTCCGCAGTTCATAAATTGCCATTTCGATTTCCTGTCTGAGCGGGTGTCGTTTCGCTGTCCGTGATCCACTTCATAAGCGTGATTAGACCGGTCGTCTATAATTTTTGCAAAACTTTTGAAATTCAGGGTGCTGGAAGAAGCGCCCTTGTGGCATCCATTGCGGAATTGAGGGGGGCATCACTGTGCGAGATGCTCGCAACCAAGCTGGCGCCAAGCCACATATGATATAGCATTTCCGCCGAGGCTCGGGGATCGTCAAGCAAGGCGATTGTGCCGTCATCCGCCCCCTGTTCAAGGGTGCGCGCCAGATGCGCCAAAATATCAGATACAAGTTTTTGCAAGATAATACTCATGTCCGCAGATAGATCAGCAACCTCCGCCGATAGTTTGACGACCAGGCACCGGTGCTCAGGCTCCGGGCTAAGCTGTTTCGTGCGCCACCTTTCGAAATAGGTGAAAATCCGAGACCGCGCATCCATATCGGGATGCGCCAGTGACGCATTCAGGCGAGTGCCATACTCTGTCATAAACTCTTCCAACAGCGCGCAGCCATAAGCCTCCTTGGAAGCGAAGTAGTGATAGAACGACCCCTTCGGAACCCCGGCTTCTTTCAATAGAGAGCTCAGACCGACACCTGTGTAGCCCTGCTGGGCAGTCAGGCGGCGTCCTGTGGTCAATATCTGTGAGCGGGTGTCGTTTTGCTGTTCCATGATCTGCTTCATAGACCCCATTAGACCGGTCGTGTATAGTTAGCGTAGTATTTTTGTTCGCCGATATGTGAGCGAAGCGGAAAAACCAAATGGAAAATACACACCAATCAGCCACTACACCAACCAGCATATCTGTTCAGCTTGTACATATGAATAGACCACGCAGATGCAATTCGGGTCGGCGCGTCCTTAGTCACGGACGCTCGAAGGAATGGCCGCAGCTGCAGGATCTTTACCCTGTGATCGCGGGGATTGAACTCACACCTCTATAGGATGCCGTGGCTTATTTATTGATCGCGTAGTGCAGTAATTGCCAAATGACACGTACTCGTACCGTGAATTACAACTGCTTAAAAAGAAGTCTTTCAATTTCGTATCAAACTTAAAGCCGCCATTGGTTTACGGTGCAGCATCCGGCTCAGCGCTGCCATTAGCCGCACAGCCGCAATCCAGCTACACGGTCTCGATTTGGTCAACACATCCGGCCCAAAGCCCTCCTCCATCAATGATCGTCGGTGCTGCTGTGCGGCCTGTCGAACCAGCCATTCGCTGCAGTTGGACCAACGACTGGTTTCGGTGCTTCGCTACGTCATTTCGCCAAAGCCGTTGTACTCCGCTTTTCTACGATACCATCTCTAAACTTGCGACACGGGGGCCTTCTGCCACCGAAGCAAGAATCTGAGGCTTCGGCATTCAGTGGATATTTGCTGGCAGCACGCTGTCGGAGTGGATGCAAACGGGCATATGCTTGACTACCGGATTAAATAGACCCACCACAGAGATTAATGAGGCAGCGAAACAAAAGGTGTGACCACGTGTCTTCAAAACCAGAAATTGCGCTACGCCTTGCGTCTCGATTGAAGGCGGAGCGGACGGGCAAAGGATTGAGCCTCGATGCTCTGGCCAAACTGTCTGGCGTGTCTCGTTCAATGCTGTCCCAAATTGAGCGTGGCGAATCCAGCCCGACGGTGGCCAGCCTTTGGAACCTCACACGGGCCTTGAATGTTGACTTCGCAGAATTGCTTGATGTGCAGGATGGTAAAGCAGGCCCGATTCTGGATGTTGTGCGGGCCGAGAACGCCCCTGTCATTCACAACAAAACCGCGCGATGCCTTGTCCGTATTTTAAGCGCCCGTGACGATGTGGGCGATACTGAAATTTATGACATTCACTTTGAGGAAGGTGCGTGCCTCGACAGTTCTGCGCATAAAAGTGGCTGTGTCGAAGCGATTACCGTGCTTGAGGGAAAGCTCGAGATTACCTCAAATGATGTCAGCGAAAACGCGGGTGTTGGGGATACCATTCGCTATGTTGCCGATAAGGACCATGCAATTCGAGCACTCCAAAAGGCCCGTGCGATACTCGTCGTTAAAAACGCATAACATCCCGCATTGCGGAATATATCCGATATATTGACATATGGCCCGTTTAACGGATATGCATCCGTTAAACGGGAGATCATACATGGTAAACCAATTCCTCGATCATATTAAAATCACGCTCGATAACATCGAAGCGGATGGCCTGCTCAAACAAGAGCGTAGTATTACGTCGCCGCAGGGCAGCAGCATCATGGTGGATAACGGGGGCGAGGCGCCCGTGCGCATGGTCAATCTTTGCGCCAATAATTATCTGGGTTTGGCCGATGACGCCCGCCTGATTACGGCGGCCAAGGGTGCGATGGACAGCCACGGTTTCGGGATGGCCTCGGTCCGTTTTATTTGTGGTGCGCAAGATATCCACCGCACTTTGGAAACCAGACTGGCGCAGTATCTGGGGCACGATGATGCTATCCTTTTCGCGGCGTGTTTCGACGCCAATGGTGGATTGTTCGAGCCGTTGCTTGGCCCTGAAGACGCCATCATATCCGACAGTCTGAATCACGCATCAATCATTGATGGCATCCGGTTGTGCAAAGCAAAACGATATCGCTACGCCAATTCCGATATGGCCGATCTTGAGGCGCAACTCCAGCAGGCGAAGCAAGACGGCGCACGGTTTATCATGATCGCAACGGATGGTGTGTTCTCGATGGATGGCT
>CBDTVN010000152.1:0-4480 GCA_965364195.1 uncultured Sulfitobacter sp.
ATTCAGGTGAGAGTCTGGGATGCGTAATGTTGCTCCAGAAATCCGATCTCGACGCCAAAAATGCAGGGCGTGGGGATCATTGGATGCAGCGCCTCTTGGAGGGTGGCAAGCAGCCCTTTCATAAACGCATCGCCGCGGTGCGGTTTTTCGAGCATGCGCAGCCGCAGCAGCACGTGATCATGATGCGTGATGTCGAGAGCTTGGGCGCGCCCTTTGCAGGCCCCTGATGACGTGTCACGTGCAGCATAACCTCTTCGATCTTTGCCAGCACAGCAGGCACATCAAATTTCAGGTGTGCAGAATAGCTAAGGTCAGCTTGGGGCATGGTTCTCTCCTTGGGTTAGCTTCTCAATCAGCGCCGGCAGGTGCGCCAAATCGGGAATTTCGTTGTACCTAGTGTGTTGTGGTGTGTCCGCATGTTCAATCTCCCATGTAAGACCGTGGGGGACATGTACGCCCCAGCCACCGGCAGCGATCATCGGCACCACATCGGAGGCCATGGCGTTGCCGACCATCATGCCTTGATCAGCGCCGGTACCATGAGCCTCGAAGATGCGGGTGTAAGTTTGGGCGGTCTTGGCCGAGACAATCTCGACCCCGTCAAACAGATCGCGCAACCCAGATTGTGCCAGCTTGCGCTCTTGATCCAGCAGGTCGCCCTTAGTGATGACGACGACCTTATACTGACCGCGCAGATGCTCGACAGTGTCAGCGGCGTGGGGCAGCAATTCGACAGCGTGGCTCAACATGTCGCGACCTGCGTCCAGCAGTTCAGCGATGACAGTGGCGGGGACATTGCCGTCGGTCACCTCTATGGCAGTCTCGATCATCGACAGGGTGAACCCCTTTATCCCGAAACCATAGTGGGGCAGGTTGCGCCGCTCCGCCGTGAGCAGGCGCGCCATCAGGGTGTCGCGGTCCGTGTGATCGGCCAACAACTCGGCAAAATGCGCGTGGGTGAGGGCAAAGAAGCGCTCGTTATGCCAAAGTGTATCGTCTGCATCAAAACCGATTGTCGTAAGGGTGTGGGACATATTGGCGCCATGCCTCTTTTCTAAACGGGTCTTCGCGTTATATAGACTGCACAACACCCCGATGCACATCCACATCATGCAGGAGCAGCAATGCACCGTGATCCGATTACCATGGCCGACCCGCAGGACGAAGACGATACCCAACTGCTGACCAAAGTGACGCCAAAGACGAAGCGGCCACCGCTCTATAAGGTGATGCTGCTCAACGATGATTTCACGCCGATGGAGTTCGTGGTGCATGTTTTAGAACGGTTTTTCGGGCTCAATCATGCACAGGCTTTTGAGATTATGTTGACGGTGCACAAAAAGGGGCTGGCCGTTGTGGGTGTGTTTAGCCATGAGATCGCGGAGACGAAAGTGACGCAAGTCATGGACTTTGCCCGCCGTCACCAGCACCCGCTGCAATGCACTATGGAAAAAGAAGAATAAGCGATGCTTGATTCGCGATTGCCGCTGGCACTTGATGGTGGCGGCCTTGAATGGCCTGCCGAAGGTAAAATTGCCGTGTTCGCCCCTTCGGCGGATCTCGATCTGGACGGCATTCCTCAAGACCGTGTTGAAATCATCCATGATTTCTATCCCGCTTATGCCGCATGGCGTGCGCGGGAGTATACTGCTGCCGTAAAAGCAGAGGGGCGTTACGCCGCTGCTCTGGTTTGTTTGCCGCGCGCCAAGGTGGAGGCGCGTGCCATGATCGCGCAAGCCTGTGCGCTGAGTGACGGTGTTGTGGTGATCGACGGTCAAAAGACCGACGGCGTTGAGGGTATCCTCAAAGCAATGAGGGGCCGTGTGACTGTGCATGGTCCTGTGACAAAGGCACATGGGAAACTGTTCTGGATCGCAGAGCGTGCGGCTGATCAATTTGCTGATTGGGCCACGGGCCCTTCTCTGAAGGAGGGTGGCTTCTGGACGGCCCCTGGTGTGTTTTCGGCCGACGGTGTCGATCTGGCCTCGGCGCTGCTGGCTGATGCATTGCCAGCAAAAATGGGCAAGCATGTCTGTGATTTGGGCGCCGGATGGGGATTCCTGTCAGCGCATGTGTTGCAGCGTGAGGGGGTAGAGGCCGTGCATCTGGTTGAGGCCAATCATGTGGCGCTGGAATGTGCACGCCGTAATGTGACCGACCCGCGCGCGCAGTTTCATTGGGCCGATGGCACCGATTGGGAGCCCGCGCATAAGATCGATACAGTCGTGATGAACCCGCCCTTCCACGTGGGCCGCGCCGCAGAGCCGCAGATCGGGCAAGCCTTTGTTGCTGCCGCCGCGCGACTGCTGACGCCCCAAGGGAATCTGTGGATGGTGGCAAACCGCCATTTACCCTATGAAGCAGAGTTGAAAACCCGTTTCATCCAAGTGGACGAGGTTGGCAGTGATGCACGGTTCAAGCTGTTCCATGCCTCGCGCCCCCTGCGCAAACGCCGCTAGTTAGGACACACAATGTCATTTTCCATTTCCGGTAAGACTGCGATTGTCACAGGTGCGGCCAACGGGATCGGCCTCGCCATCGCGCGTGATTTTGCGGACAAAGGTGCAAATGTTATGTGTGCCGATATAGATGAGAAAAAGCTCAAGGAAGAGTTGGGTGAAGAGCGCGACGAGGGGAACATCCGTTTTTTTGCTGGCGATTTGCGTCAGCGACTGACGATTGCTAATCTGGTGTCGGCAACCATCGATGCCTTTGATCAAGTGGATATTCTGGTCAACGCTTCGCGGCAGGTTGTCCCCACTGAGGCGCTGGATGTCGATGACACGTCGGTTGAGTTGCTGTTGGAACAAAACCTGATGACGTCCCTGCGCCTGTCACAGCAAGTGGCAAAGCGGATGATGAAACAGGCAGAGGACCAGAGCGAGGGGCAGGTCGGCTCCATTATCAACCTCAGCTCAACAGCTGCGCATCATACCACGCCTGAGTTGATGGGCTATTCCATCGCCTCGGCAGCACTTGACCAGATGACGCGCTCCATGGCGCTCGCTCTCGCACCGCACCGCATCCGTGTGAACGCGGTGGCCTTTGGTTCGGTCATGTCCGCCTCGCTCAAGGCCTCTGTGGCCGAAAACAGGGAGTGGCGCGATGATATCCGCAACCACACGCCGTTAGGCCGCATCGCCTCCCCGAATGAGCTGGTCCAAGCGGTGCAGTTTCTGGCCGCAGACAGTTCCAGCTTTATGACCGGTGAGGTTATGGTGGTAGATGGCGGGCGCTCCCTACTCGATGCGGTATCCGCACCCGCGCACTAGATGTGCACGATGTTGCTCCTGTTCACGTTGAAATAAATATGGTGTAATAGTGTCAGATAATTCTGACAGAAAGCCACGCTATGACTGCATCCTTCGAGACTGAAAAAGACCGCGCCGCTGCGTGGTTTCGTACCCTGCGCGACGATATCGTTGCCTCTTTCGAAAGCCTTGAAGACGCCCATGCGGAGGGACCGCTCACGGATATGGCACCGGGCCGTTTTGATGTGAGCAACACCACACGTACCTCCGATGATGGGTCCGACGCGGGCGGGGGTCTGATGAGCGTGATGCGGGGGGGGCGTGTGTTCGAGAAGGTCGGTGTCAACATATCCACAGTCTTTGGCACCTTGGGTGAGCGCGCCCAAAAAGCGATGGCCGCGCGCGGTGTGCCGGGTATGGCAGATGATCCGCGTTTCTGGGCGTCGGGAATTAGCCTTGTGGCGCACATGCAGAACCCTCATGCTCCTGCCGTGCACATGAACACACGTATGTTCTGGACACCTGGTACGTGGTGGTTTGGCGGCGGGTCTGATCTGAACCCTTGCATCGAATATGACGAGGATACGGGGCATTTCCATGCCACCCAAAAAGAGTACCTCGATCCGCATGGAGATGAGATTTACCCCAAGCTCAAGGAATGGGCGGACGAGTATTTCTATATCCCGCATCGCAACCGTGCGCGCGGCGTGGGCGGTATCTTTATGGATGACCGCAACACGGGTGATTGGGAGGCGGATTTTGCGCTGACCCAAGACATCGGCCGCGCCTTTTTGCCTGCCTATGTGCCGCTGGTGGAAAAGCGTACGCCGCAGGTCTGGACAGATGCAGACAAGGACGCGCAACTGGTTCACCGTGGGCTCTATGCAGAGTATAATCTGGTCTATGACCGCGGCACCAAATTTGGTCTCGAGACCGGACATGACGCTAATGCAGTGCTGATGAGCCTGCCGCCAATGGCGAAGTGGGTTTAAGGCGCAGTTTGCGTGCGGTTTCAGGCTTGACGCTGGCGGGTGGCTATCATAGTTCACCCGCACGGCGTTATAGCTCAGTTGGTTAGAGCGAACGACTCATAATCGTTAGGTCCCTGGTTCAAATCCAGGTAACGCCACCACTTTACTCTTCTCATTTATCTTTGGTCGGCCCTCATAGCATTTATTTGTTTAGGGGTTTTGTCGCGTTGCTGTTCAACATCGCGTGGCCAAATGAAT
>CBDTVN010000153.1:0-4439 GCA_965364195.1 uncultured Sulfitobacter sp.
CCGCGCTCTTCGATGATCTCTACGAGATGCGAGATGCTGTTGACCATTCCGCGCACGGAAGGTGCGTCTTCCAGCGCGCGAGTCTTGTTCATCTTGTTCAGGCTCAGATCGACCAACGTTGCGCACAGACAATCTAGTTACTTGACCGCTTCCCGCGCCAGTGCTGGCAGATCAGAACGATACAAGCCAAATTCACGTAGTTCACTTGCAGTGATATTTTGGAGCGCTGCGTAAGAGGTTTCATACGCGATGCGACGCGCCCGTGCTGCCTGAACTTTTGAAATCAGGTCCCGAACCCGTTGAATCAGGGTGATGTTCGAATGTGGGGCAGAAATTACATGTGCCATGAAAGTGTCCTTTGGTGCTGCCGGTTTTGTCCGGCGATATCTCATTCATTGATGATTGAGATATGGGCATTTTGTGTTCGCCCACAACGAACGTATCGGTCTTCCCGGTATGCGTCAGAGGCATAGGTCATTGGACGGCGTATAAGAGCGCGCCCAGAATATCCAAAGGTGCCAACGTTGATTTGGATGGTGCGTGACTTTGTGCCCTTCTCGCGCCTGCACTTCGTAAATGGCCCTCAGACCCCAGTACGGACCCTGGCCCCAATGCCGGGTCGCGCTGCGGCGGGCTGGGTGCCTAATGCGAAAATGAATAAAGGCCCCGGGGTATGCCCCGAGGCCTTTGAAACAGAGTAACCGAGCTTAACCTGCAGCCAATGAGGCCGCGCGTCGGTCTTTATCCACGCTCTTCGATGATCTCGACGAGGTGCGATATGCTGTTGACCATGCCGCGCACGGAAGGTGTGTCTTCCAGCTCGCGAGTCTTGTGCATCTTGTTCAGGCCCAGACCGACCAGCGTTGCACGCTGTTTGGCGGGGCGGCGGATCGGAGATCCGACCTGTTTGACGACGATTGTTTTAGCCATGATTCAGGTCCTTACGCTTCTGCTGTTTCAGCAGGTGCTTCGGCTGCTGGCGCTTCGTCCCGTTTGGGAAGAATGTCAGCAACTTTTTTACCGCGACGCTGGGCAACCGAACGAGGGCTGCTTTCTTTCAACAGACCGTCCATTGTGGCGCGGATCATGTTGTAAGGGTTTTGCGAGCCAATCGATTTGGCCACAACATCCTTAACACCCAACATTTCGAAGACGGCACGCATTGGACCACCAGCAATAATACCGGTACCTTCAGGCGCTGTCCGCATAACGACTTTGCCGGCGCCATGACGGCCCTGCATGTCGTGGTGCAATGTACGGCCTTCGCGCAACTGAACACGGATCATCTGGCGCTTGGCTTGCTCTGTGGCTTTGCGAATGGCCTCTGGGACCTCTTTCGCTTTACCTTTGCCAAAGCCTACCCGGCCCTTTTGGTCGCCGACAACGACAAGTGCGGCAAAGCCAAAACGCTTACCACCTTTGACGGTCTTGGAGACCCGGTTGATCGCAACGAGGCGATCGGTGAATTCCGGGTTTTCGTCGCGCTGATTGCGGCGTCCGCCCCCACGTTTGTCATCTCTTGCCATACGTCAGGCATCCTTTTCTATCCGGCGCCATCAGCACCAATTGGTCAATCCAGGTGAGCTAACAGCTCCCGGATCATCGAGGCGGCCCTAACAGGCCGCCTTCATTTAGATTTTCAAGCCACCTTCACGCGCAGCTTCGGCCAGAGCCTTAACCTTTCCGTGAAAGAGGAAACCGCCACGATCAAAATAGGCTGTCTCAACACCGGCTTTCTTGGCACGCTCGGCGATTGCCGCGCCCACTTTGGTCGCCGCTTCGATGTTGTTCTTGCCCACAACGCCCAGATCTTTTTCCAGCGATGACGCCGACGCAAGTGTGCGACCGGCTACATCGTCGATCAGCTGGACGCTGATGTTTTTGTTGCTGCGGTGTACGCTCAGGCGCACACGGCCCGCGTTTACCTTGCGAAGTTTGTTCCGAACGCGCAGGCGGCGCTTCAAGAACAGTTGTCTTTTGCTGTTTGCCATTACTCTCGTCCTTACTTCTTCTTGCCTTCTTTGCGGAAGACAAACTCGCCCTTGTAGCGGATGCCCTTGCCTTTATATGGCTCAGGCTTACGCCACGCACGGATGTTGGCCGCTACTTGACCAACGAGTTGCTCATCAATGCCTTCAACCACAATCTCGGTCTGCTTTGGCGCGGTTACGGTGACACCTTCAGGCGGCACGTAATTAACGTCATGGGACAGGCCCAGGTTGAGTCTCAGAGAGTTTCCAGTCATCGCTGCACGATAACCAACGCCCTGGATTTCCAGCTCTTTCTTGAAGCCAGCAGTCACGCCAGTCACCAGATTGGCAACCATTGTGCGGCTCATACCCCATTGCTGGCGCGCGCGCTTTGATTTGCCACGGGGCGTGACCGAAACCGAGCTATCCTCGATCGTGATGGTCACATCATCTGTGGCGCGAAAGCTGCGCGTGCCCTTGGGGCCTTTGACTTCGATGGTTTGACCCGACATTGACGCGGTAACGCCAGTGGGCAGATCGACCAGTTTCTTACCAATACGAGACATCTTGCACTCCTTAGAATACGGTGCAGAGCACTTCGCCGCCAACATTGGCGCTGCGTGCTGCGGCATCCGACATCACACCCTGTGGGGTGGAGACAATCGACACACCAAGGCCCTGACGGACAGATGGGATGTCTTTGACGCCCATGTAAACACGACGACCGGGTTTAGAGACCCGCTTCAATTCGCGAATGACAGGAGTGCCTTCGTAATACTTGAGGCTGATTTCGATGGCCGGATGGCCGTCTTCACCAGTCAATTTCTCATACCCGCGGATGTAGCCTTCGTCGGCCAGCACATCCAACACCCAAGCGCGCAATTTAGACGCCGGTGTCATAACCGTCGACTTGCCGCGCATTTGGCTGTTGCGGATACGGGTGAGCATGTCTGCGATAGGATCAGTCATAATATCTCTCCCTTACCAGCTCGACTTGACCATGCCGGGGATTTGGCCACTTGAGCCAAGTTCCCGCAGCGCGATCCGCGAAATTTTGAGCTTACGATAGTAAGCATGAGGCCGGCCTGTAAGCTGGCAGCGATTGTGCAGACGTGTTGCCGAGCTATTGCGCGGCAGCTTGGCCAGCTTCAGGCGCGCTTTGAAACGCTCTTCCATCGGCAGGCTTTGGTCACTCGCGATAGCTTTCAGCTCAGCACGTCTGACGGCGTATTGTGCCACCAGTTTTTCGCGCTTCTTTTCGCGTTCGATCATTGATTTTTTAGCCATTGTTCTCTCTCCCCGCGCTTAGCTGTTAAAAGGCATGTTGAAATGCTTCAACAGTGCCTTCGCTTCAGCGTCGGTTGATGCAGTGGTCACGATGATAATATCCATGCCCCACACTTCATCGACTTTGTCGTATTCGATTTCCGGAAACACGATGTGCTCTTTCATGCCCATCGCGTAGTTGCCGCGGCCATCAAATGATTTACCCGGAACGCCGCGAAAGTCGCGGATACGAGGCATCGCAATGGTGACCAGACGATCCAGAAAGTCATACATACGCTCGCCACGCAGGGTCACTTTAGCCCCCAGTGGCATTTCTTCACGTACACGGAAGCCCGCAATGGATTTCTTCGCAATCGTCGTCATGGCTTTTTGGCCTGCGATTTTGCTCAGATCTTCCTGCGCGGATTTGGCTTTTTTGCTGTCGCGGACAGCTTCTGCGCCACAGCCGATGTTCAGAACGATTTTTTCCAGACGCGGGATCTGCATATCGTTCTTATAGCCAAACTCTTCCTTCATGGCGGCGCGCATGGTTTCGTCATACGCGGCCTTCAGGCGCGGGGTGTAGGTTGCTGCATCAAGCATCGATCACGTCCCCCGTGGTTTTGGCAAAGCGAACTTTTTTGTCGCCGTCAATTTTGAACCCGACGCGCGTGGCTTTGCCTTTGGCGTCCAGCACCGACAGGTTGCTCAGGTCAATCGGCATCGCTTTCGGGATCCGGCCGCCCTGATCTGACTGGCTTTGTTTGGTGTGACGGATGGCGATGTTCACGCCTTCCACGACTGCTTTGCCAGCTTTCGGGTCAACAGAGGTAATGGTGCCCTCTTTGCCCTTGTCCTTGCCGGCAAGCACGATGACTTTGTCACCTTTGCGGAGTTTGGCAGCCATTACAGCACCTCCGGCGCAAGCGAAATAATCTTCATGAAGTTCTTGCCGCGCAGTTCGCGCACAACCGGTCCAAAGATCCGGGTGCCCATAGGCTCGTTATTGTTATTCAGAATAACGGCTGCGTTGCGGTCAAAACGGATGGCTGTGCCATCGTCACGACGAACTTCTTTAGCGGTGCGTACGACGACGGCCTTGCGGACGTCCCCTTTCTTAACGCGGCCACGTGGGATGGCTTCCTTAACCGAGACGACAATGATGTCGCCGACGGATGCGTATTTACGCTTGGAACCACCCAG
>CBDTVN010000154.1:0-4257 GCA_965364195.1 uncultured Sulfitobacter sp.
GCGATGGGCCTGTTTGCCCGCGTGCTGCATGACGCCTTTGGCAACGCGGTGAGTGACTGGCAACAGATCATCGCCTTGCTGTCGGTGCTGTCGATGTTCCTCGGCGCGATTGCGGCAATCGGTCAGACGAATATCAAACGTCTGATGGCTTATTCGTCCATTGCCCACATGGGGTATGCGTTGATGGGTCTTGCGGCAGGGACGGCGTTTGGCGTTCAAGCGATGCTGATCTATATGGCCATTTACGTGACCATGAACATCGGAGTGTTCTCGTTCATTCTGTTGATGGAAAAAGACGGCCAGCCTGTGACAGATATTGCCGCGCTCAGCTTGTATTCCAAGAACAACCCTGGTCGCGCGCTGACCCTGCTTATCCTGATGTTCAGCCTCGCAGGTGTGCCGCCCTTCCTTGGCTTCTTCGGCAAGCTTTATGTTTGGCGCGCAGCACTGGAAGGCGGCCTTGTATGGCTGGTTGTTGCCAGTGCTGTAGCTTCCGCAATCGGTGCTTACTATTATCTGCGGATCGTGTTCCTCATGTACTTTGGCGAGGATAAGTCGGATGCGCTTGATAGCACTCGTGGTGGCGTGTTGGGTGTCTTTCTGATTGCCTCTGCGGTGATCATGGTGGTGGGTATCATCAACATGTTCGGTGTTGAGGGCGCAGCAGGTTTGGCGGCGGCAACGCTTGTTAACTAAGCGCTCCCATGGCTGATTGGCCTCAGGGCTATACGCGGCATGTCTTTGACACGCTCGATTCCACATTGTCTGAGGCGGCGCGGATGGCGCCGACCCTTGCGGGTCCTGCGTGGATATTGGCGGTTGAGCAAACGGCGGCACGTGGCAGGCGCGGGCGGGCGTGGTCCACGCCGCGCGGGAATTTTGCCGGAACCCTCATCATGCGCCGCACGGGCGGCCCCGCAGATGCGGCGCTGCGCAGCTTTGTCGCCAGCCTTGCGCTGCGTGAGGCTTTTGTCGCGGTAACGGGGCAAGAGGCTGCTTTTGCGCTCAAGTGGCCCAATGATGTTTTACTGAACGGTGGTAAGGTTGCGGGGATCCTGCTCGAGACTGTGGGCGAGAACCTTGTGATCGGGATTGGGGTGAACCTTGCCCATGCGCCCACGGCGGCGCAGGTGGAGCAGGGGGCGGTGACCCCTGTAAGCGTGCTGGGGGAGACAGGTGTGACTGTGACGCCCGAGGTTTTCCTGAATGCACTGGCCAGCGCCTATGCGCGGCTTGAGGATCAATTCACCACATATGGATTTGCGCCCATCCGCACGGCATGGCTGTCTTATGCAGCGCGTATCGGTGAGGTTGTGACAGCGCGTACTATGCGCGATGAGACAGTTGGTGTCTTTGAAGATGTGGACGTAAGCGGTAACCTCATTCTCAACACAGCAAAAGGTCGTGTGGCGATCACGGCGGCGGATGTCTATTTTTGAACGGATAAGGGGGGCACGATATGCTCTTGGCGATTGATTGCGGCAATACGAACACGGTCTTTTCCATCTGGAACGGACGCGAATTCATTGCCACGTGGCGCACGGCGACCGAATGGCAACGCACGGCGGACCAGTATTACGTTTGGCTCAGCACGCTCATGAAGCTCAATAAGATTGATGCCGATATTACCGATATGATCATCTCGTCGACTGTGCCGCGTGTGGTTTGGAACCTGCGGGTGCTGGCAGATCGGTATTTCAACACGCGTCCTATAGTGGTGGGCAAGGCCGAGTGTGCGCTGCCCGTGGATGTGCGCGTTGATGTCGGCACTGCCGTCGGGCCTGACCGCTTGGTGAATACGGTGGCGGGTTTCGATCTGCATGGCGGCGATTTGATCATTGTAGATTTTGGCACCGCCACCACATTTGATGTCTGTGACACGGATGGCGCGTATATCGGCGGGGTGATTGCCCCCGGTGTGAACCTCAGTCTTGAGGCACTTCACAATGCGGCCGCAGCACTTCCCCACGTCGATATCTCGAAGCCACAGCAGGTGATTGGCACCAATACTGTGGCCTGTATGCAATCGGGCGTGTTCTGGGGTTACATCGGCCTCGTGCGTGAGATATGTGCGCGGATAAAGGCGGAGCACGGGCGCGACATGCGTGTGATCTCTACCGGCGGGCTCGCACCCCTGTTTCAACAGGCCGAGGCGCTTTTTGATGAATATCATGATGATTTGACGATGCACGGCCTGACCGTGATCCATAAATATAATAAGGACTTAGCGACTCAATGAGCACTGAGAGATTAATCTACCTTCCCCTCGGTGGGGCGGGCGAAATTGGCATGAATGCCTATGTGTACGGATACGGTAAACCCGGCAAGGAGCGGCTGATTGTTGTCGACCTCGGCGTGGCGTTTCCCGATATGGACACTTCACCGGGCGTTGATTTGATCATCGCCGATATCGATTGGCTTGTGCAGCGTCGCAAGCAGATCGAGGCGATTTTCGTAACGCACGCGCACGAAGACCACGTGGGCGGCATTGCGCATACCTATGATCGTCTGCAAGCACCGATCTATGCGCGCAAGTTTACGGCGAATATCGCCAAGCGTAAGATGTCGGAATACAATCACCCCGATGATGCGGTGACGATTGTGGGCATTTTCCCACAGCAGGTCGAAGTGGGGCCGTTCAAGGTGGGCTTTCAGCCGATCTCCCACTCCATCCCCGAAAGCTCGGCGTTGATCATCGACACGCCTGCGGGCCGTATCGTGCACTCGGGTGACTTTAAGGTCGACCTGACACCGGGTGTGGGCGAGGCGTTTGATCCCACCGCATTCGAAGAGATTGCCAAGGACGGCATCAAAGCGCTGGTCTGTGACAGTACCAATGTGTTTAGCCCCGAGGCGGGTCGCTCCGAAGCGACATTGCCTGATGCAATCACCGAATTGGTGGCGGGTGCCGCGGGCATGGTAGTGGCGACGACATTTGCGTCCAACGTGGCGCGTGTAAAAACGTTGGCGGTTGCAGGGCAAAAAGCGGGACGCTCTGTCGTGCTGCTGGGCCGTGCGATGAAACGCATGGTAGAGGCCTCGGTCGAGACTGGCGTTTTGACTGACTTCCCGCCTACGATCAGCCCCGAGCAGGCGCGTGATGTGCCGCGTGAGAACCTGTTGCTGTTGGTGACCGGATCACAGGGCGAGCGCCGTGCCGCCTCCGCTCAGCTTGCACGCGGTAAATACATGGGTTTGACGATGCAGGAGGGCGATATGTTCCTCTTCTCGTCCAAGACCATTCCGGGCAATGAAAAAGGTGTCATTCGCATCATGAACCAGTTTTCCGAGATTGGTGTGGATGTGGTCGATGACAGCTCGGGCAAGTATCACGTGTCGGGCCACGCGAACCGCCCCGATATCGAGACGCTGCATGACCTGCTCAAGCCGCAAGCGATCATTCCGATGCACGGTGAGCACCGTCACTTGCGCGAGCATGTGAAGATTGCGAACGGCAAGGGCTATACCGGTGTGATGGCCGTGAATGGTATGATGATTGATCTGTCGGGCAACGCGCCCAAGGTCGCGGAACATGTCGAGACTGGCCGTACCTATCTGGACGGTTCCTGTCAGGTTGGCGCGCTGGACGGCGTGGTACGTGACCGTATTCGCATGGCGCTCAATGGGCATATGACGATCACCGTGCTGATGGACGAGAATGACGAGGCACTGGGCGATCCGTGGGTCGATACCATGGGCCTGCCGGAAAAAGGCATGAGCAAAGCGACGCTGACCGATGTGGTTGAGCATGATCTGGGTCAATGGCTTGGTCGGGCAGGGGCGAAAACCCTGCGTGATGACAAGGCACTGGATGAAGGTCTGCGTAAAGTTGCACGCCAGTCCTCGCAGAACGAAATCGGCAAAAAGCCGGAAGTCACCGTTGTGGTCAGCCGTCTGAGCTGATCCCTTCGGGGCGTAGACGCTGCGTTAGATACAAAAAAAGCCCCGCAGAATATGCGGGGCTTTTTGCATTTTGTCGTATCAGCTTAGTCTTTGGGACGGTCCGCAAAGCTCAGCTCGATAAATGTTGGCGTGTGATCGCCAAGGCCAACCACTTTGTTCCCGCCACGGTCATTGTTGCCGTTGTTGTTGCGGCCACCGCGAGAGCGCGAGGTGCGGCGATCGTTTGCGTCGCTATCCTTTGGCGTATCGGCTTTGGGGCTGTCCTGCTTTGGCTCTGCCTTCGGCTCAGACTTCGGTTGAGGCTTCGGCTCAGCGTTTTGTTCCGGCGTTACCTCGGATGTCTGTTCGTCTTTT
>CBDTVN010000155.1:0-4245 GCA_965364195.1 uncultured Sulfitobacter sp.
GATGCGCCATTGATTGAACGCCAAAGCTGTTCTGTCTGGCTCCATGGATAGGTTCGGTCAGTGTCCCCCCAGACCACCATTGTCTTGGCCTCGATGTGGGAGAGATGATCGAGGCCGCTCCAATCGTTCATCGCATCCAGACCTGCGAGGATCGCCTCACCCGATGCCAATTCCGCGATGGCAGCGCAGTCCGCGTAGGCCGGTGCGTCTTCTGTGTCCAGAAACCAAGTAGCGGCGATGCGGCGCGCGGTTGCGGTGGGCCCTTCTGCGCGGGCGCGGTTCTTGGACGTTTCAATCGTCTCGAACCGGCCGGGCAGCACGCCTGTGGGACCGGTGCCATAAAGGACAAGGCGGTCAACACGCTCTGGCGCACGGGCGACCATCTCTTGTGCGACCATCCCGCCCATTGAATGGCCGATGAGGTGGAACTTAGTTACCCCACGCGCGGTCAACTGCTCCAGCGCCCAAGTGGCGAACCCTGCGATGCTGTCTATTGCATCCATATGGGCATGCGCGCCAAAGCCAGGGAGGTCGAGGGCGATGACATCAAGATTGGCGAGAGTCTCAATTTGCTCCTCCCATTGCGCGCTGCCACCCATCAGGCCATGGACGAAAACAACAGGTGTCATTTACGCCCGCCTTGGACGATGCGGTCAAGGATCATGGCGCAAAAGAGGATCGCAAAGCCTGCAAGAATGCCTTGGCCCACGTTTGCGTATTGCAGGGCTTCGAGGACGTCCTCTCCGAGGCCCTTAGCGCCAATCAGCGACGCCACCACTACCATCGCCAGCGAGAGCATGATTGTCTGGTTGATACCAGCGCGTATAGACGGCCCTGCGAGCGGCAGATCCACCTTGGTGAGGAGATACCACTTGGTCGCGCCAAAGCTGATTGCCGCTTCGCGCACACTTTCCGGTACACCGCGAAGGCCCAGCACAGTGAGACGTACCACAGGCGTGCCGCCAAAAATCATCGTGGTCACGACAGCGGCGGGTTTGCCCGTGCCAAAGAAGGCAATAACCGGAATCATGAAGACGAAGGCAGGCATGGTTTGCATAAAGTCCATGACGGGCTGGATCGCCTTGTAAAACCGGGGTCGGCGGGCGGCGAACATGCCAAGCGGGATGCCGATGAGGATCGACAAACAGGCGGCAGTGCCCAGAAGGGCGAGAGTTGTCATGGCTTTTTCCCAGAACCCGAGAAGGCCCATATAGGCGAGGAAACCGCTGGAGTAGATCGCCATGCGGACCCCTGCGGTGAGCCATGTGAGTAGCACAATCAGCGAGGCGATTACGATCCACGGCGTGCTGACAAAGACAATCTCCAACGCGTCGAGCACCATGCGGATCACATAGGTGATTGCGTCAAACAGAACCTCGCCGTTGAGCACGGCCCAGTTAAAGAAGGCCTCAACACGGTCAATACTGCCAAGGCGGATATCCGGGTCGGTAGGAAAGTCCGAGAGCAGTGAGAAAAGGCCCGGAAACGAGTAGTGCATCATAGCCGCGAACGCGATGAACCCCATGAAAATAGCGCTAAAGACGATTTGCCCTGTGGGCAGACCGGAGCGGACGGAGCGGTCACTCAGCCAATCGGAAAAGCGAGACTCAAGCGCGGAGTTTGCAACAATGGCTTGGGTAATCTTCGCAAGAACCAAGATCACCAGACCGGTGAGCGCGACGGTTGGACCTGTTGCCGCCAGCGCATCAGCCTCGGCGCGGAATCCGCCCATGTTTGCCTCGAGGCTGTCCACCGTGCGCTGGAACGCGTCGATGCGGTCCGAGTTGCTCTCGATGGCCGCAGCAAGCTGTTGGCGGCGCAGTTCAAGTGTCCCCTCAATGGAGGCGATCCGCGCCATTGCATCAGCGCCCAGATCACCAAAAAGGCCGCGCGCGATTTGCACAAGCGCGAGCGTCTCGATGATCAAGAAGGGCAGGGCCCAGTTCCACAGGCCGCGTGCGCCAAACCAGACAGGACCAAAGATGCCCGCCATGATATTGAGGGTGGGGGTGAACGAAGAGGACGCACCGATCTTGTCAAACATGCGGATGTAATAATCAGGGTTGGTGCGCACGAAGGTGCGGATATTGTCCCGCCGCTCTGATGCGTAGGCCAGTGCCGCTTCGCTTTCGGTATCTTCTAAGGGGTTCACGCCCAGGTTTTCAACTGCATCGCTCATGAGACTTCGGTTCCTTCAATCACAGTGCGGAGCAGGTCCGCACGGGTAATAACGCCTGCATCAGAGCCGTTCTGCTGGACGACAATCGGGTTCTCATCGTCAATCGCGAGGTTGATGAGAGTGCTCAGGTTTTCGGCGGCATCGACACGGGGTGCGTTTGCGGCGATAGGGCCATGCGCTTTGATATGCGCATCGATGGGTTGCATGACTGCATGGGCATGGACCACTTTGAGACGCGAAATGCCCGCGACAAATTCCGCGACATAATCGTCCGCAGGCTCCATCACGATTTCCTCCGCCGTGCCCATCTGGACCATCTTGCCGTCGCGCATGATCGCGATGCGGTCGCCGATGCGCACCGCCTCGTCGAGGTCATGGGTGATGAAGATGGTGGTCTTCTTCAGGATTTTGCTCAGTCGGATGAATTCATCCTGTAGCTGACGTCGGATCAGCGGATCAAGCGCCGAGAACGGCTCATCCATGAGCAGCACATCAGGGTTGGCGGCCAGTGCACGGGCAAGGCCCACACGCTGTTGCATGCCACCCGACAGCTCATGGGCAAATTTGGCACCCCACGCGCCCAGCTCGACAATGTCGAGAATAGCGGCGGCTTGGCGCATCCGCTCGTTCTTGGGCACCTTGCGGATTTCCAGCGGCATCGCGACATTATCAAGCACTGAGCGGTGCGGCAACAGTGCGAAGTTCTGGAACACCATGCCGATTTTCTCGTTACGGAATTTCTGGAGCTCGCGCGTGCCGAGGGCCATCACATCCGTACCCTCAATCTCGATTTTGCCCGCAGTAGGCTCTAACAAGCGGTTGAAGTGGCGCACAAGCGTGGATTTTCCGCTGCCGGATAAGCCCATGATGCAAAAAATCTCGCCGCGGTTGACTGACAGGCTGACGTCAGCCACGCCCACGACGGCATTGAACTCGGACAGCACTTCGGCCTTGGTCAGTCCCCGCTCGCGGACCGCTTGAAGGGCTTCTTCGCTTCTGTTGCCGAATATCTTCCACACATTGGAGATTTCAACGACGGTATCGGTTGCCATGATGTGTCTCGCTTGCTGGAAAAAGGGGGCAGGGATCAGATTGCGGCACTGGAACGCACCAGTGCCGCAGGTAATCAAGTTTGCTCTGGCTTAGAGGCCAAGCATCGCGTCGACGCGGTCGGAGTTTGCCGCGATCCATTCTTTCGCCGCATCCTCAGGCTCTTTGCCATTTGCGCTGATCTCGAAGGCGAGACCGGACACATCATCTGCTGTCAGCTGGAAATTAGCGAAGAATTCCGCAATCGCGGGAGAGCGCCCTTCGAGGGAATTGGACCATGCGATCTGTACATCCTTGAGCGCGTCTTTGGTCGCAACCGAAGATTTCTCATACCAATCCGCATCATCGGATGGCTGGAGCATGGTGTATTTCGCAGGATCATACGTTGGCTCTGTCAGCATTTCTACGTCGAACATGAACCAGACGGCGTGCGGCTTGTAGCAATAAAAGGCGTAGCCTTCGCCCTTGACGATGCTGTCTTTGATGCGCGCCGTTTTCACGGCTTCTTCGGTACGGACCGGCTCGATGAAGTCGAGCAGGCCATAGTCGCGTACCTTCACTTCGTTCACGTTGGCAGAGGCCCAACCGGGTGCGCCGATCCACATCTCGCCTTTGCCATCGCCATCGCTGTCCATCAGCGCTGCCACATCAGGACGGCCCAGATCAGTAATGTCCGTGATGCTGTTCGCTGCGGCAAAATCCTTGGAGACGCAAAAGCCCTGATTGCCTTCATAGGCATTCGAAGACAGCGTCACTGTGCCTGCGTCTTTGACGTACTTGTCGGTAAAGCTTTGCTGGTTCGGCAACCAGACATCGGGATGCACGTCGATGTCACCTTTGCCCTGGTCCATCGCCTGAAAAATCGTTGCGTTGTTGCCGGGCACATATTCCACTTGCCCGCCAATACGCGAGGTGACGATTTCGCCCAAGACGTAACCGATTGCTTGCGCGCCTGTCCAGGAGGGCAGACCGATTTTTACTTCTTCTGCGGCCAATGCGGGCAGGGCGAAAAAGCT
>CBDTVN010000156.1:0-4209 GCA_965364195.1 uncultured Sulfitobacter sp.
CTCTTGGCATGGTTGCCCATCAGCTCACGGGATTCTCTGCGGGGGGTGTCGTCCTGCTGGCCGTCATGGCGGCCTCCAGCTCTGACATCTCCGGCCCGCCCACCATGTGCGGCACGCTGCCAGAGGCAAATGCATCGGCCTATGTTGGCCCCTCCACCGGCCTTGGTACGCCCGTCGCGATCCTGAGCATTCCACTGTGGATCTGGCTCGCGGATATACTCATCGGGCTCTGACCCTCCCGCGATGAGTTGCAAGAGCGCCCCAATGGTAAACCGTTGGGGCGTTCACTACTTCCCAAAGGCTCTAACCCTACATATAGTGCCCTAAACATTACCCTGCACAGGTGGCAGGACCGAAAAAAAGGGCAGCTAAGTATGGCGCATATAATCGTCGTCGGTAACGAAAAAGGCGGCGCAGGGAAATCGACGGTTTCCATGCATGTAGCCACGGCTCTGGCACGGATGGGCCATAAGGTCAGCGCGCTTGATCTGGATCTGCGGCAACGCACATTTGGCCGCTATTCCGAGAACCGCCAGTCGTTTCTCAAAGAGTCCGGCCTCGACCTACCTAGCCCGCGCTGCCACGACCTGCCTGAGATAGATGCCGCCGAGTTGAAGCCCGGCGAGAACGTCTATGACCACCGCCTCTCTGCAGCTGTGGCCGAGCTTGAGCCGAACAATGATTTCATCCTCATCGACTGCCCCGGCTCGCACACACGTCTAAGCCAAGTTGCGCACTCGCTGGCCGATACGCTCATCACCCCGCTCAACGACAGCTTTATCGACTTTGACCTACTTGCCCATACAGACGCGGGCGGTGACAAAATCACCGGCCCGTCCGTCTATTCCGAGATGGTCTGGAACGCGCGTCAACTGCGCTCACAGGCAGGTTTGCCCCCTATTGACTGGGTTGTGGTACGAAACCGGATGGGTGCTCAGCGCATGGTGAACAAGGACAAAATGGAGCGTGTGATCCAAAGCCTGAGCAAACGCATCGGCTTTCGCGTCGCCCCCGGCTTTAACGAGCGCGTAATTTTCCGGGAATTGTTTCCGCGTGGCCTGACCCTGCTGGACCTCAAGGACATCGGGATCAAACAACTCAACATCTCCAACATCGCGGCCCGCCAAGAGCTGCGCGATTTGATCAAGGCGCTGAACCTACCGGGCGTAAACGTGAATTTTTAACTGCGCTTACAACTGAGCCGACGAGTGCGGCTCTGTGCGCCGGATTTATCCAGCCCCAGAGCGCAGGGAATCACACATATTGAGCGCCACCGCTCCGATTTGCAGGCGTGCACCGCCGCGGCTCAAAAAAATTAGGCCGACATCTCAGAACTGCACGAGCCCCGATGCAAATCGGTGGCTACCCCAATCACGACACCCTTACCCCCCATATGTCGCTCATGACCCAATACGGTCTACAGGGGTGGAAATCCCCTCCTTTGCCCCTACTTTAATATCTGGACACAGTCACGTGGCTGACGAAGATCGGCGCATCAGGGTTGACGAGAGCAGTCTATGGGCTGATCATCTGCAAACTCAGACAGGTTCGCATATTTGCGCGAAACCGTCGGGATGAAAGCAGGAAAAAACCTGCAATCACCAAACCCGCCAAATCGGGTCTTATGTGGCAGTGCGCCGTTCTGCGCGCCGCCGCTTGTACAACAGAGAGGAAGAACATGACATTCACCACACGCACCGGCAAACCGCTGCCGCAGTCCATTCTGGACCATGCAGAGCACGCGAAAGCCGATCCGGTAAACCGCCGCGAGTTTTTCTCGATGGCCACCGCATTTGGTGCCACAACAGCAACTGCCTATGCCATGATCGGCATGCCCGCACCCGCGATGGCCGATAGTCACAGCGAAAAGAAAATGGGCGGCACTGTCCGCATGCAGATGGAAGTCCGCGCGCTCAAAGACCCACGCACGTATGACTGGTCACAGATCGCCAACTTCTCACGGGGCTGGCTCGAATATCTCGCCATCTGGGAGAACGACGGTTCGTTCACCCCTGCCCTGCTCGAAAGCTGGGAAATCAGCGATGACGCAACCGAATATGTGCTGAACGTGCGCAAAGGCGTCAAATGGAACAATGGCGACGACTTTACTGCCGAAGACGTGGCACGCAACATCACCGCTTGGTGTGACAAGTCGCTTGAGGGTAACTCCATGGCGGGCCGTTTCGCCACGCTGGTCGACGCAACCACTGAAAAAGCAGGCGAAGGCTTCATCGAAGTTGTGGACAGCCACACCGTCAAACTGAACTTGCCAGCGCCAGACATCACGCTGATCGCGGGCATGGCCGACTATCCTGCGGCCATCGTGCACAGCTCGTTCAGCGCAGATTCGATGATGGACAACCCAATTGGTACAGGCCCCTACCTGCCAGAAATGCTCGAAGTGGGCGTCAAAGGCGTGTTGGTGAAGAATGCTGACCACACATGGTGGGGTACTGAAGTCACGGGCGGACCCTACATCGACCGTCTGGAATACATCGATTACGGCACCGACCCCTCCGCATGGATTGCGGCGGCCGAAGCCGAAGAAGTCGACGCATTCTACTCCATGGAAGGCGACTTCATCGACATCCTGTCCAGCCTCGACGGCTGGAACGAGCACTCGATTGCAACAGCATCCACCATCGTGATCCGTCCGAACCAGCTTGCCGAAGTAGACGGCAAGCAGCCCTACGCAGACGTACGCGTCCGTAGAGCGCTTGCCATGGCAGTCGATAACGCTGTGTTGCTCGAGCTTGGGTATGCCGGGAAAGGTCTTGTCGCGGACAACCACCATGTTGGCCCGATGCATCCCGAGTTTGCCGAAATCCCACCACGCGTCGTAGATCCGGCAGGAGCATTGGCACTCATGGAAGAAGCAGGCATGGCCGACTTCGAGCATGAGCTTTTCTCGATCGATGATGCATGGCGCAAGGATACGACCGACGCTGTGGCTGCTCAGCTGCGTGATGCGGGTATCAAGGTGAAGCGGACAATTCTGCCGGGCTCCACGTTCTGGAATGACTGGGTGAACTACTCGTTCTCCTCCACAAACTGGAACCCGCGCCCGCTTGGCGTTCAGATCTGGGCACTTGCCTACCGCTCAGGCGAAGCTTGGAACGAGGCCGGTTGGTCTAACGAAGAGTTCGATGCACTACTGACCCAAGCACTGGCAACACCAGACGTTGAAGCGCGCCGTGAGTTGATGGCAGTAGGTCAGAAGATGATGCAGGACGAAGGTGTGACGCTCCAGCCGTACTGGCGCTCGCTCTACAACCACACAAAAGACGGTCTGACAGGTGCCGCGCATCATATTGCGTTCGAATACCACCCTGCACGGATGGCCTGGAGCTAAACGCTCTTTGTCTAGCGTACAAAATAGGAAGGGCCGCGCATGTCGCGGCCCTTTTCCATTGGATTGTCAAAAACGAAGTAAGCTGGGCGGACTACTAACCACCAAGCCTCCTCTAAACGTCGAGAAACTGCTTCTGATCAATGAGGGCCACTAACTCCCGGACAGATTGCTGCGTCGAACGCTGGGCAGTATCAAGCTGCGCTTCGGCACGCGCATACAGCGGCTTGCGTGTATCCATCAGGGACTTGATCTGCGCCAAAGAAAGCATCTTGTTCCGCACCGGCTGTAAATCGCCCTGCGCGCGTACACGCGCCACATGCTCAGCCGAGGATGTTCGCAGCCAAATTGTATGGAACTGCGTCAGAAGCTGCGCAAATAGCGCCTCTTGCTCTACCAGAACTCCAGGCACCGACAGCACAAGCGGACCGCTCTGCTGGGTCACTTTCTCAAGCGCATCTGCTTCAAGGCGGCGATGTCCATCAACCCCATAAAGCGATAGGATCTCTGCCAGAGGCATGCCTGTCTCGGCCTCAATCATGCTGCTCAACTCAATAAACGGCAAATCAAGAGCTGCCCGCAGTGCGCTGACCAAGGGTCGCCTTTCCTGCGCCGCGCAGCCCCATTAAGCATATGCGGCCCTTGCGTGGGCATACCGACTTTACCGCATTTAAAAGTTTCTTGATCGTCTCACGCACATCCTTTGGCGCGCGCTCAAACAGTTGTGCAACGCGCTGCACGTCGGGGTCGATAGAAATCTGTTGCGCTATCAGTGCCTCAATCGGTATCTCCAACGCGCGCGCGACCCGTTCCAGCAATGCAATCGAGATGTTCCCCTCACCCGCCTCTAGCTGCGCAAG
>CBDTVN010000157.1:0-4204 GCA_965364195.1 uncultured Sulfitobacter sp.
TGATACGCACTGATCGCTTTTTCGCTGTTGGGGCCAATCACGCCATCGCTGCCGCCGGTGTCGAACCCTTTTGCGGTCAAGCGCTGCTGTACCGCCATGCGGTCGTCTTTGGTCAAGCCATTTGCATCCGGTGGAAAGCTACCGCGCAAAGGCCCTGCCCCGCCTATACGGTCGGCCAGATGGCCCACGCCAATCGCATAAGCATCGGAGTTATTGTATCGCTTGATGACGTTGAAGTTGCGGGTAACAGAAAAACGCGGGCCGCCTGCCTGGGGTTGGATGATCCGGCCTTGGGGTGCGCCACTGCCGACCTCCCCGCCCCATTTTGTGCCGCGCGACCAGCCGTTTTTCTGAAGGTATGCCCCTGTGGAGGCAAGCGAATCTGTGGGGTCATCAGACCAGATATCGCGACGGCCATCACCGGTGAAATCGACTGCAAATGCTTGATAAGATGTCGGTATGAACTGGGTGTGGCCCATTGCGCCGGCCCACGATCCGGTCATACGGGAGGCAGGTATGTCACCGTTTTGGATAATTTTCAGTGCCGCCATAAGTTGTTTCTCAAAGAACACTCCGCGCCGCCCGTCATAGGCCAGCGTCGAGGTCGCCGAGATCACAGGCACGCTGCCGCGTCGCTCGCCAAAGAAGCTCTCCAGACCCCAAATCGCACAGATGATTTCGGCATCTACGCCGTAGCGCCCTTCAAGGGTTTGCAGGGTGCCACGGTGGCGGGCAAAGGCAGCACGGCCTTTGGAGATACGCTCGTCCGAGGCGGCAATGGAAAGATAGTCCTCCAAACTGCGCTTGAACTCGGTCTGGTTGCGGTCGCGTTTTACACAGCCGGGCAGGAAGCCCGTGCCACGGAATGCAGCGTTGAGGGTGGATTGGGAGATGCCACGGGACGCCGCGCGGCTGCGGAAACTTACCACCCATGCGTCATAGCCCGCATTCGGAACGGGACGCAGATCGGCGGGCAAGCCGCCCGAAGCTCCAGCGCCTGAGGTCGATGTGGCCCCACCGCCGCATGCGGTGAGAGCGAGCGCACTGGCGCCCAATGCAAAATGTCTGCGTGAAAGGTTCATGGCTGCTGCCTCAATATATACGTTTATTTTTCTTACATGCTAACCGATTGGGGTGCCGGAGCAATAGTGGTTAAATCGCCCTATGCGGAGGCTTGCCGATCTAGGGGTTCGGCGGCTGTGGGGTGTCATTACGGGTTCACGCCGCTCTTTTGCTGCCATCAGAGAAAATGCCGCAGTGTGAAAGGGCTTGCCAGAAATGGCATGAGAACAATATAAGAACATCATGGCAAAAATGAACATAAAAGAAAAGCTGGCGCTGCTGAGCGATGCGGCGAAATATGACGCTTCGTGTGCGTCCTCTGGCACGACCAAGCGGAACAGCGCGGATGGCACGGGGCTGGGAAGTACCGAAGGCTCGGGGATTTGTCATGCCTATGCGCCGGATGGGCGCTGTATCAGTTTGCTCAAGATTTTGATGACGAACTTTTGCATTTATGACTGTGCATACTGCATCAACCGCGTGTCCTCGCAGGTGCCCCGCGCGCGGTTCACAGTGGAAGAAGTCGTGCATCTGACGACCGAATTCTACCGACGCAATTATATTGAAGGGCTATTTCTGTCTTCCGGCATTATCAAAAGTCCCGATGATACGATGGCCGATATGGTGCGCATCGCGCGCAGCTTGCGGCACGATCATCACTTTCGCGGGTATATCCACCTCAAGACGATTCCCGATGCCTCCCCCGAGCTGATCGAGGAGGCTGGCCTGTTGGCGGACCGTTTATCGATGAACATCGAACTGCCAACCGACGCAGGAATCAAAGCCTATGCGCCCGAAAAGAACGGCGCCGAGATACGCCGCGCCATGGGGCGGGTGGAGTTGCGCAAGCAAGCCGCCAAAGAGCGCACCCATACGGGACGGCGAGCCGAGAAGTTCGCACCCGCAGGGCAAAGCACGCAGCTTATCGTGGGTGCTGACGGGGCCAATGACGCCACGATTTTGCAAAGCTCTACAAGGCTCTACAGTTCCTACAAGCTTAAGCGGGTTTATTATTCTGCTTTCTCCCCCATCCCAGATAGCACAGCGGCCCTGCCGTTGATCAAGCCACCGCTTGCGCGCGAGCACCGTCTATATCAGGCGGATTGGTTGCTCAGGTTCTACGGTTATCAGGCGGATGAGATCGCTTCAGCAGCCACAGGTGGCATGCTCGATCTGGAGATTGATCCCAAACTGGCGTGGGCGTTGGCCAACCGTGCAGTGTTTCCCGTCGATGTGAACCGCGCGGGGAAGGATATGCTCTTGCGGGTGCCGGGATTCGGAACCAAATCGGTGGCGCGTATCCTGTCGGCCCGGCGTAGTGGCGCGTTAGGGTTTGGCGATCTCAAACGCATTGGCGCGCTGGTTAATAAGGCGAAGCCGTTTATCACTGCGCGCGACTGGTCTCCCGGCGGGCTGACCGATGCGGCCAATCTGCGCGCGCGGTTCGCGCCGCCGCCAGAGCAGCTCAGCCTGCTGTGATCTATGCCCCTCGCCTGCCCCGGCTGGGCACGTTTGAGGCGTGGCGAGATGCGGCACGCGCCTTGGCCAGCAATGGCGTGCTTGCAGATGATATCGACTGGGCAATGGAGGGAGGCGCGCAAAGCTTGTTCGGAGCTGGTGCGCCCCTGCCAGCGCCGCGGGAGATGTCGGTTCCCAAGGCTTTTGTCCCTCTGGCGAAGCTGGTCTGTGCGCACCGCACCGAGGGCGCGCATGATCTCCTGTACCGTGTGTTGCTGCGGTGTCGTGGCAACGGGCACTTGATCGGCAACCGGGCGGATGAAGAGGTGCAGCAGCTGGAAGCATGGGCCAAGAACATCCGCCGCGACATGCATAAAATGAAGGCCTTTGTCCGGTTTCGCGAAGTCACCCCACAGGGGGCGAACCGGCGACAATTTATCAGCTGGTTCGAGCCGGATCACCGGATCGAAGAGCTTATTGCATCGTTCTTTACCCGTCGGTTTGGCGATATGGACTGGATCATTGTCACGCCAGAAATCACCACACAATTTAGCGGTGGAGATTTAAGTCATGAGGCGGTTGCCAGCGCCCGCCTTGATCTGAGCGACGAGACCGAAGAGCTTTGGAAGACCTACTATGCCAACATCTTCAATCCCGCGCGCCTCAAGATTAAAGCGATGCAATCCGAGATGCCCAAGAAATATTGGAAAAACCTGCCCGAAGCGGATCTGATTCCCGGCCTAATCGCAGGGGCCGAGGCCCGAATGCGCAAGATGCAGGAGGATGCCCCAACCCTGCCGCCAATCCGTGCGGAGCGGATATTGGACCGGCTGCCGGAGCGGGAGGACGCTGGTGATCTGAATGCCTGCGCCCGCTGCCCCATTGGCGCACAGGCAACCCAAGCCGTAGCGGGGGTTGGCCCCCTTAATGCGCCCCTGATGATTGTAGGGGAACAGCCCGGCGACCGTGAGGACCTTGAGGGGGTACCCTTTGTCGGACCTGCGGGGCAGTTGTTTGATATGCTGGCCGCCGAGGCTGGCTTGGACCGAGCCGCCGCGTATGTGACAAACGCGGTCAAACATTTCAAATTCGTCCCACGCGGCAAAAGGCGCATCCATCAAAACCCGCATAAATCCGAGGTCGAAGCTTGCCGGATCTGGCTGGAGGGCGAAATGGAAACAGTCCAACCCGCGCTAATCCTTGCGCTGGGAGCGACGGCCACCCAGACCTTAACCGGCGATGGCAGCGCGCTGATGTCGCGAAGGGGCCGCGTAGAGCGTAGCCGCGAGGGTCTCCCTGTCCTCATAACGCTGCATCCTTCCGCCATTTTACGCAGCGAGGACCGAGATTCTCTGCGCGCATTGCTATTGCAGGACCTAAGACAAGCCGTACAAATGCTTGACGCGATCAAGAGCCTCTAAGCACTACTGGAAGTGCACCTGCGACCGAGCATTTTCACAGCTTGGCGCCCAATCAGTGCTGCAACTCCACTCGGATAAGCCAGTTATTTGTCGACGAAATTATCAATATCGAAACATTCGACGCTTCACCTCAGTTTTTCCAAAATATTGGGTTGCTGTCCGGTTCAGCATGGATTAGAGAAATCTCATTGGCGCGGGATGGAGCAGCCCGGTAGCTCGTCAGGCTCATAACCTGAAGGTCGTAGGTTCAAATCCTACTCCCG
>CBDTVN010000158.1:0-4186 GCA_965364195.1 uncultured Sulfitobacter sp.
GCCCTTAAATTCATGCGGAAACTCCTAAAAAAGCAGGGATACATTCCCGATCGGATTGTCACCGATAAACTGGGCTCACATTCTGCGGCACTTCGGGAACTGGGTCTGCCCCACCTTCATGTCACGGGTGGCCGGCTAAACAATCGGGCGGAGGTTTCGCACCAACCAACGCGCCGACGAGAACGCCGAATGGGCCGGTTCAAGTCACCCGGATCGATGCAACGGTTTCTGTCCGTCCACGACGCAATCTACAACCAATTCACTCTGCAACGCCACCTGATCTCTCGCCCAATACTCCGTCTAATGCGTGCCAACGCATTTGCTGAATGGCGTGAGATTGTGGCAGTCTAATCTCGGATTGCGGCGGCCCATTTGGTTCGTGCAAATTAACGTGACAAAGCCCTGGCTGGGTAAAGTTTCAGATTATGCAAATGGTCTTTGACAAAATGCTACGGGCAGCGCCCCGCCCGTAGCGGTGTTTCAGGTTGCGTTACTTCCAGCCGACTGCGTTAAAAATCTTCTGCGCTGCGGGCACGTTCTTTGCCACTTTGCTCAGATCAACGGCGTCGGGGCGGAACAGACCAAGGGCGGCAACAGAAGGGCTGAGACCGACTCCGGGGACGGCAGGATATTCATCGTTGCCCGCCGAGAAATACTGCTGCGCCTGATCGCTGGCGAGATACTCCATGAACTTGATGGCGTTCTCAATGTTGGGTGCATTCACCGCAACACCGCCCCCCGAGAGGTTCATATGCGCGCCCTCGGCGTTTTGCGCAGGAAAGACCCAGCCGATGTTTCCACGTGCATCTTCGGGCAGACCGCTGACCTCTTTACGGATCGAGCGTGCAAAGTAATAGGTGTTCGCGATCGAAATATCACACTGACCAGACACGATGGCGCGCAATTGATCGGTATCGCCGCCTTCAGGGTCACGGGCAAAGTTATCGACAACGCCCTGCGCCCAGCCTTTTGCCGCCTCTGCGCCGTGGTTTTCAATGACGGATGCCAGCAGGGTCTGGGAATATACGTTGGAGGACGAGCGGTGGCATACCATGCCTTTGTAAGCAGGATCAGCCAGTGAGACGTAATCCTGCGGCGGGTTTGCGACATCGGTTTTGTCATAGAAAATGATGCGCGCGCGCTGGCTGAAGCCAAACCACTGGTTGTCTTCGTCTTGTAGATTGGCAGGAATGCGCGCCTCAAGAACGTTGCTCTCGATGGACTGAAGAACGCCGACCTCTTTCGCCCGCTCCAAACGCGATGTGTCAACCGTCAACAGGATATCCGCAGGAGAGTTCGCGCCCTCGGCCTCCATCCGTGCGATCAACTCATCCGCCTTGCCCTCAATGCGGTTGATTGTGATGCCCGTACCCTCATGGCGATCCCGCTGGAAAAATCGGGGGTAGCGGCAGACCTCTATGATATGATGCACCAATGGTTTGGAGGCCTGCGCGGCGGGCTGGCCCTTGGTACCGTGCTAATCTGTGTGATCTTCGCCGCCATGTCCGGCATCTCCGGTGCGGCTGTTGTGACCATGGGCACCATCGCCCTGCCCAAAATGTTGGAACGCGGCTATGACAAGAAGCTCTCGCTTGGGGCGATCAACGCTGGCGGCGGCTGGGGAATTCTCATCCCGCCCTCGATTCTCATGGTGCTTTACTCGCTGCTAACGGAAGTGTCCGTCGGACGCCTGTTTGCCGCAGGGATCGGACCGGGGCTTACTCTGTTTGTGCTGGTGTCGATTTACATCTTAGGACGGTGCTGGCTACAGCCGGAGCTGGGCCCTGCTCTACCCAAGGACGAGCGCGCCAGCTGGGGTCAGAAAATACGCTCCCTCAAAGCAGTGATTCTGCCGATCCTGATCGTGGTGATAGTGCTGGGCGCCATCTTTGGCGGGTTCGCAACACCGACCGAAGCGGCAGCCATCGGCGTGTTCGGCGCCTTGGTAGCCACCGGCATCAACCGCCAGCTCAGCTGGGTTGTGATCCATGACGCGGCCATCGCTACGCTCAAGCTGACTGCGCTGGTGATGTGGATTCTGTTCGCCGCACACGCATTTTCCACCGCCTATACCGCGCTGGGGGCGCAAAGCCTGATCCAGAACCTCATGAGCATGATACCAGGCGGACGCTGGGGGGCGCTGTTCTTCATGTTGGTGGCGTTATTCTTCTTTGGCATGGTGCTAGACCCCGTGGGGATCATGCTAATCACCCTGCCCGTCTTCCTGCCTGTGGTGCGCGATGCGGGCTTCGATCCTATCTGGTTCGGCATCCTGTTCATCATCATGATGGAGGTGGGGTATATGACGCCCCCCTTTGGCTTTAACCTCTTCTATCTCAAGGGGGTCGCACCACCGGATGTGACAATGGGAGACATCTATGCCTCGGTTACACCTTATGTGATTGTGACACTGATCGGCGTTGGGCTGATCATCCTGTTCCCGGAGATCGCGCTGTACTTCCCCCGGCTGTTCTATGGTTGAGGACGGCTGAGTTGCATGCCGCTCAGCAGCACATCGATTGCGCGCAGGATTCCTCTCCCTGCCCCGTCGCCTACTGTTCATCCCACTCAGCTACCGCGCTGGATCCACAGTGCTCGGGCCATTCTTCACCAGCCTGAATGACGACAACATCGCCTTCCTTCAGATCATCCATGATCGTCCCTCCACGCTGAGAGCAACACGAGGGCAACTAGGATGGTGGCCATTGGGTGTGACCGTGCCCCCAGCCAGATCAGACTGGTGATCGCGGCCTTCGGGGGTGGTGACATAAGAAAACCCCCGGCCATACGACCGAGGGTGCTAAACGTCTTCATGACTATACTCCTGTATTAATTTCTTTATTTAGATACAGAAGGTTCCTCAGTTTTATGGGTGGGGGAGCGCTGTGTTGGTGATGTTCCGGTCGGATGTGGAGCTGGGGTTAGGGACATCTATGCCTGCTCGCTGGCATGCGCTGGCCGGGGGACCACTTCGCTTTTTTTGCAAGGATGGTGGCTTTTTTTCAAGTTGCTTGTTTGGATACTCTGGCCGGGAAGCAGACCTGTGCTGCGGCGTGCATGGAGGTCTGCTGTGCCGGACTAACTGCCGTTCAAGGCGAATAATTTAGGGCCTGCTTCCGGCCCAGAGCCGATCTTAGTGGACGGCGGCTGCAGATTAGGCCTAAGGCCAACAGATCGGAAATAGTTTACTCGCAAGCTTTCCGTGAATAGACTAACGAAAAACAGGAAGTAAAATGGAAAAGATATCGCTCGCCGTCCGCACGGTTCTTTCAAAATATGCGACATTCTCCGGGCGCGCCTCACGAGCGGAATTCTGGTGGTGGGTCCTCGCGGTCTTCCTTATTGGCATAGTTACTCAGATTGTTGATGCCGCCATTATTGGGCCAATGCTGGGCTTTGAGGACGGCGACGCTTCTGCTGGCCAGCCGCTCAGCTTACTTTTTTCCCTTGCCGTTCTACTTCCAGCACTTGCTGTAGCCGCGCGTCGACTGCACGACATCGGTCGCAGTGGCTGGTGGCTATTGCTAGGCCTCATTCCGATCATCGGATTTCTGGTTTTGATCTGGTTTTACGCAAGGCCGAGCGACGAGGAAAATGCGTGGGGGGCACCGAGCCCACTCTACTAACGCATTAAATCAATTCGATAAAACATTTCATGAGGCTTACTCATAGATAATCAGAGGTCGATGCACACTCAGCTGGGCGGTTGAGTGCTACCATGCGGGGCAAAAGGCAAGGCCTGCTAACCACCCTTAATTTTGACGTGTATAAAGCGCAGAATTTGTTGCGAACGGCCGAGTGCCGACCTTCGTGGACGGCGCAACGAATGTCCGCAAACTGCCCTTGTTACCGAAATGTGCTTGGTCCAGCATCGGTCACATGCGCCACTTCCGCAACATTGTGGATGGTGGCTGAGCGCAGAGTTTGGCCGTACATTATTCCGCACTAGAGGTTTACATTAAATTCTTCGGCAAGTTATCTCAGCGTCATGAATGGATTGAAGATCATGGAGGCAGACGAATGCCACATCTAAAACTCTGGCTTGCGATGCTGTTCGGCGCATCCCCATTCACTGTGGCTGCGGATCCTTCGCTTGAGTGCAGCACCGGTCTTGGAAGTCAGGTTGAGATCATGGACTGTCTGGCTGAAACTGAGGTTAAGGTCGATAAGGCTATCGATTTAGCAT
>CBDTVN010000159.1:0-4184 GCA_965364195.1 uncultured Sulfitobacter sp.
TGTGGAATTTTTACCTCACTTCTTGCGCAGCGACATTTGACAGTGGAAATTGTGATGTAACGCAGATTACGGTGCGGAAACCGGGCTAATCCGGTAACGCGGACCGAAGGATGCACCAATGCCCACAGCAGCACGGCTTGTCGCGGCGGTACTTCTCGCCATTCTTGGCTGGATACTGTCAGAGATTGCTCGGCCCCTGATGCCGGAGGGAACGGCATTCGGGTGGTTTAACCATGTGAACGCCTTCATCGGATTGTGTGTGGGATGGTCGGTGATCGGCACCCGTGTGGGTCGCGGATTTGTATCTTCCATCAACAACGGAGTAACGGGGACGGCTGTCCTCATCCTGTGGTGCCTGTTTGCGCACTCATGCTATGAGATGTTCCGCCTTGCCATGCGCAACCGCTATGACGGCCCGATGGAGGCACTGACGAGCATTTTTCTTATCGCCTCCGAATTTGGCATTATGATTGCCACGCCCTTGTTTTTCGCTGTGGCGGTTGCTGGTGCGCTGGTCACTGGCATCGCAGCGGACGCTGCGGGCAAGCGCTGGCGCTAGAGCATGGTGGCGGGGCTGTTTTTCTACGGTACATTGCGTCATCCGCCTTTGCTGGAAATTGTTCTAGGGCGCGATTTGGGCGCGGGCAATCTAACGCCGTCGGTCCTGCCTGACTATGCGGCTTTTGCTGTTGCCGAGGGCCCATTTCCGATGCTTGTTGCCCGATCGGGGGCTTTTGCGCAGGGTTTGTTGGTTTCCGGCCTAACGGATGCCGATGTCGCGCGGCTTGATTTCTATGAGGGCGGTTTTGACTACGATCTGGTCGATGTGACGCTTGAAGACGGGCAGGCGGCACAGGTCTATGTCTGCGCGCCCACACGTTGGACCGCGCAAGGCGCATGGGATTTCGAGGAGTGGTGCACTGCGTGGGGCGAAATGTCCTGCCATGCCGCCGAAGAGGTAATGGGGCTTTACGGGACATACGGCCGCGACGCAGTGGCTACGATGTTCCCGCAAATCCGTGCCCGCGCATGGTCCAAAGTGCTTGGGGGGCGAACTCATGCGGGGCAGGGCGTTTTTGACGGCAAGATCGAAGTGCAGCGCAAGACCCGCGCCTATACCGGCTACTTCGGGGTCGATGAGATGAGCTTGCGCCATGAGCAATTTGACGGCAGCATGTCACCCGTATTGGAGCGATCCTATTTCATCGGCGGTGATGCGGCGCTTGTGCTGCCCTACGATCCGGTGCGCGACTGTGTGCTGGTTGTGGAGCAGATGCGCATGGCTCCTTTGGGGCGCGGCGATCCCGAGGTCTGGCATCTTGAGCCCATTGCAGGGCGGATCGATCCCGGTGAGACAGCCGAACAGACTGCCATTCGTGAAGCGCAAGAGGAGGCTGACCTTGCACTGGATAGCCTTGAGGTTGTCGCGCGCGGTTATGCCAGTCCCGGCGATTCAACGAGCTACTTTCACATATTCGTGGGTCTCACGGATCTACCCGATGGCACTGCGCGCGTCTCAGGGTTGGAAAGTGAGGCCGAAAACATCCGCTCAAGGCTGATTCCATTCAAGGATTTCATGGCGATGGCAGAGCGGCAGGCGCTGGCCAATACACCGCTCACGCTATTGGCCTATTGGCTGTCCCATCACCGAAGCAGGTTGAGGTCCGAGAGCCAGACAGATACATAGGAGCCTAATAGTATGTGAGGGCAAACGATGCATGTAGCGCGCGATCTGGAACACGCAGTGGGCAATACGCCTCTGATCAAATTACGCGGTGCAAGCGCGCTCACAGGCTGTGAGATTTACGGCAAAGCGGAGTTTCTGAACCCGGGCCAATCGGTCAAGGACCGCGCTGCGCTGTTTATCATCCGCGATGCCATAGCACGCGGTGACCTGAAACCCGGCGGTACGATTGTCGAGGGTACGGCGGGCAATACCGGCATCGGTCTGGCGCTGGTTGGAGCTTCCATGGGCTTCAAATCCGTGATTGTGATCCCCGAGACGCAATCCGAAGAGAAAAAGCAGATGTTGCGCCTTGCTGGGGCCGAATTGATCCAAGTGCCAGCCGCACCCTACCGAAACCCCAACAATTTTATCCGCTACTCCGAGCGGCTTGCCGCGCAACTGGCGCGGACCACGAACGAGGGTGTGATCTGGGCCAATCAGTTCGACAACGTTGCAAACCGTCAAGCGCATATCGAGACGACGGGGCCTGAAATTTGGGCGCAGACCGATGGCAAGGTGGACGGTTTTATTTGTGCCGTTGGCTCTGGCGGGACGCTGGCGGGAACAGGAATGGCACTACAGCCCAAGGGCGTGAAGATTGGCATCGCCGATCCGGATGGCGCGGCCCTGTATAGCTATTACACCAAAGGCGAGCTCGCGATGGAGGGGGGATCGATTGCCGAGGGCATCGGTCAGGTCCGCATCACCAAGAACCTTGAAGGATTTACGCCTGATTTTGCTTATAACATCCCCGATCTTGAGGCGCTGCCGGTCGTCTTTGATATGCTGGAGCATGAGGGCCTGTGCCTCGGTGCCTCTTCAGGTGTGAACATCGCCGGGGCTATTCGCATGGCGCGCGAAATGGGGCCGGGTCATACGATTGTGACGATCCTGTGCGACTATGGCACGCGCTATCAGTCCAAGCTTTTTAATCCAGTCTTTTTGCGTGAAAAGGGCCTGCCTGTTCCAGAATGGCTCGATCGCGCACCCGCAGATATTCCATCGGTTTTCGAGGACGTATGATCTGCGCGCTGAAGCAAGGTGTGGCATACCTGACCGCTCTTGTCGGGCTGCTGGTGCTTTGCGCAGGTGTGCTCAGCGCGCAAGAAGTGCCCGGTGTGACCGAGTGGCATGCGCTGACCGATCGGGCCGGCGTGGTCGGTACGCAAGCGTTGCCCGGCGCGGGTACGGCGGCCGAGTGGCAGGCGCTGACCGAGCGGGCAGAGCAGGCCGTTGTTGATCCCGAGACTGGCAGCGATGCGCTGGAAGTACTGCGCGGCCAGCTTGCGATGTTTCGGGAGCAATTTGATGAGGCGCGGGGCGCCAATGCGAGCCGTATCGCCAGTTTGCAGAATCAGATTGCCGTAATTGGACCAGCGCCCAGCGGCGAGGATGCGGCTCCCGAGGCAGCAGAGTTGGTGGCAAAGCGTAGACAGCTTGAGACCCAACTGGCAGAACTTAGCGGACCCGTACAGGTCGCTAGCAGCGCACACGCCCGCGCTGACGGTCTGGTTGATGAGATAGATAGAATTTTGCGCAGCCAACAAGCAGAACAGCTGTTGGTCACGACTGTATCTCCGCTCAACCCCGTGCATTGGGCTGTTGCATTCGAGGCTCTGCGCGCGGCAACGTCCAAGCTTTGGGATCCCCTCAGTCCTGAGGAGGTAGTGCGCCGCGATAAGCTGCTGGTGAGTCATCTACCGCAGATTTTACTCGCCACTATCGTCGGCCTAATCCTGATTATCCGCGGGCAGCGTTGGTCAAAGAGGATCGTGGGCAAGCTGAGCGGTTTTGGCGGGCGCGGATTGGGCGTATGGCGTTTTGTTGTCTCGCTGTTGCGTATTGTTTTTCCGCTCATTGGCCTGTCGCTTTTGGCGTATGCAGCAAAAACGGCCGGATATCTAGGGGCGCGCGGCGACGAGCTCGTGAGGCTGATCCCTGTGCTGGGCGGTGCTATGCTCGTGTTTCGCTGGGTGGCCGAACAGGTGTTTGCCCGCGACGATGATGCCGCCCTCATCGCGCTGAGCCCAAAAGACAGGGCAGCAATGCGGTTTTTGGTGAGTGGTATCACGCTGTTGATTATCATGAATACATTGCTCTCGCAGATTGTGGAGCTGGACGGCGCAGATAATCTGGTCAAAACGGTTGTAAGCTTTCCGTTCACGGTACTGATCTCCTATGCTCTTTACCGAATTGGCAGTCTGATGCGTCATTTTGGTGCTGAAGTGGAGGAGAACGGGAACGAGGAAGCCATCCGCACCGGTACATTGACTCTTTTGGTGGGCAGTTTGGGGACGCTGACAATCGTAGTGGCGATTGCTTCTCCGCTCTTACAGGCGGTCGGGTTTTACAATGCCTCCGAATTTATTCTGCATCCAACAGTTCTGACTTTGGTGATCCTTGGTCTGGTTCTGGCGCTGCAAGGGTTCAGTGCGGATGTTTACGGTGTCATCACAGG
>CBDTVN010000160.1:0-4112 GCA_965364195.1 uncultured Sulfitobacter sp.
CTCCGGCTTTTTCCCCATCAACCGCTCCACCAGATCGGCTGTCTCGCCCGGCGTATCCTCCTGCACTGTCACGCGGATCAGCTTGCGGGTGGCGGGGTCCATTGTGGTCTCTTTGAGGTCCTTCGCGTCCATCTCGCCCAGACCCTTAAAGCGTTGCAAGTCGATCTTGCCCTTACCGCCAAGGCCCTTTTCCAGATACATATCCTTCTCCGCATCGTCGGCCACATAGACGCGCCGCGCCCCTTGGGTCAGGCGAAACAGCGGCGGGCAGGCCAGATACAGATGCCCGTGGTCAATCATCGGGCGCATCTGGGTGTAGAAGAACGTCATGAGCAGTGCTGCGATATGCGCGCCGTCCACATCCGCGTCCGTCATGATGATGATCTTGTCATAGCGCAGATCGTCGAGGTTGAATTTGCTGCCCATGCCAACACCCAACGCCTCGCACAGATCGTTGATCTCGGAGTTGGTGTGCAGCTTGTTTGACGCAGCCCCCAGCACGTTCAAAATCTTACCCTTGAGCGGCAGCAGTGCTTGGTTCACGCGGTTGCGCGCGCCCTTGCCAGAGCCACCAGCCGAGTCGCCCTCCACGATAAACAGCTCCGTGCCTTTACGCGTCTTGGACGTACAGTCGGTGAGCTTTCCGGGCAGGCGCAGCTTTTTGGTCGCTGATTTGCGCGCTGTTTCCTTTTCCTGCCGCCGCTTGAGCCGCTCTTCGGCGCGCAGCACCAGAAAATCGAGGATCGCCCCCGCAGATTTCGTATCCGCCGCCAGCCAGTTGTCAAAGTGGTCGCGCACCGCGTTCTCGACCATGCGTTGGGCATCCACGGTGGCAAGGCGGTCCTTGGTCTGACCCACAAATTCAGGCTCGCGGATGAAGCACGACACCAGCGCGCAGCCGCCTGTGATCAGGTCCTCGCGGGTGATGGTGGCGGCCTTTTTGTTACCGACCAATTCACCGTAGGCCTTGATGCCTTTGAGGATCGCCGCCCAGAATCCCGCTTCGTGCGTGCCGCCTTCGGGCGTGGGAACAGTGTTGCAATAGGACTGGATGAACCCGTCGCGTGAGGGGGTCCAGTTGATCGCCCAGTTGACTTTACCGGGCTGGCCGAATTTTTCTTTGAAATCCACCGTGCCACCGAACGGAATCTCCGCATAGGTGGAGGAGGTGGTGAGCACTTCGTTGAGGTAGTCGGTCAATCCGCCCGGAAAGTGGAACGTGGCCTCGAGCGGTGTATCACCGTCCGGCACCTCGGTTTTCCAACGGATTTCAACACCCGAGAACAGGAACGCCTTGGACCGCGCCATCGAGAACAGCTTGGAGGGTCGCAGCTTTAGGTTGCCGAAGATTTCGGGATCGGGATGGAATGTCACGGCGGTCCCGCGACGGTTTGGTGCTGCACCAACTTTGGCCAGCGCCCCTTGCGGGACACCACGCGAAAACTCCATCGCATAGAGTTCGCGGTTGCGCGCCACCTCTACTCGCAGATGGTCGCTCAGCGCATTCACCACGGACGAGCCGACACCGTTCAGACCCCCCGAAGTCTCGTAGCTGTCGCCCGAGAATTTACCGCCCGCGTTCAACGTGCAGAAAATAATCTCCAGCGCCGATTTGGTTGGGTCTTTGGGATGCGGGTCAATCGGAATGCCGCGTCCGTTATCGCGCACGGTCACATGGCCGTTGTCGTGCAGCTCAATCTCGATCCACGTCGCATGCCCTGCCACGGCTTCGTCCATCGAGTTATCGATGATCTCCGCGACCATATGGTGCAGTGCGCGGTCGTCCTTGCCGCCGATATACATGCCTGGGCGCAGGCGCACATGCTCCATATCCTCCAAGACCTGGATGGACGAGGCATCATACTCGGACGGCTTTGGCGTGTTGCCAGAGAGAAGATCGGACATGGAATAAGCCTGCTGCTGTTGCTTTTGATTGAGGCTCATTTTGACAGGCTGCGCGGTGCGGGGCAATCGCCGTCATCGCTTTATCCACCGCTAATGCACGCTTGCGGGCAGTTTTCCTCTTTTCCGGTCTCAATTCCCGCGCTACGTCAGGTTCACAGACACGGAGCGCTGCCATGGACACCACCCCACAGACCGATCCCACCCTGCGCGATTTGCCCAACTGGCGCTATCTGCTGCAGGAATATGATGAGCTTTACCGCTACCTTCCCGCAGGAGGGAGTGACCGGATTAGAGGGCACCAGCGCAAAGTGCGCGAGGCCATCAGCCGCCTGCTCAAAAAGAACGCAACCGTGCGCCTACAGCCCCGCGCCGAGAAGCCCGTCACCGCCCACCTGCGCCGCGCGCTGGATGAGGGCCGCCAAGGCACACTTGCGCCCGTAGTGCGCGCCTTTGATGCGTTGGGTAGCGAACTGAGCTGGCAATACGGTTATGAGAAAGTGCCAAAGGGCCTCGCCAACAGCTATGCCTACGCCGAGCTTGCAGGCCAGCACGGCCCGGTGATGAGCGACGAGATCATCCTGGGAGTCGTCCTTTTCGCCCCCGGCTGTACCTATCCCGCGCACGCACACAAAGGCATCACGGAAAGCTATGTCTGCCTGTCGGGTGCTGTTTCCGAGAACCATCAGGGCGTTTATGTCCCCGGCTCAATGATCTTCAATCCGCCTGACCATCTACATCGCATCACTGTTGGCGACCGCGAACCTGCGCTGCTCGCCTATGCGTGGATCGGAGACAAGGCGGACCTGCACGAGCAGAAGATGGTGTTCACCCGCACGCGGAAGTGAGGGGAGGGCTCTCTGTCTGCAGTATAGCGAAGGTCGGCTTCGAGCCCATTTTGACCGATGCTGTTGCGCAGAAATGCTCAATTAGCTGCGTGTTAGGCTGCCAAGCGTTGAAGCACACCTGCTTCTCTCCTATTCAAGCACATACGTGCAGTCTGATGTAGTTTGCCTTTCATTCTGAGTGACAATTCTGGAAACAGGTCTAGCACTTCTTGGCGGGTGGCATCTTCAAGGGAACTCAATGCAGCGGGTCCCGGGAAAAAGCTCTCGCTGAAGGAACCGTTAGCGACAACGATCTGATGTTCGTCAAATAATATATGAACATAGGTTACGACACCGCCAATTCTACGGTTAATCCCAGCCGTTCCAAGCAGATGCTTGGCACTAACTAAAAGCTCGCTTTCTCCGAAATAGATATCTGCTGCAGGTTTAATCACCAACATTCGGTGGTTGGGAGATACCAAAAGTTCGGAGGTGTTTCCTAGAATATCTTTTCCAATGTAAATTGGCGCTGTTTGGCCAAGTGCAGGTGTTGTGCAACAACCGATCCAACGTATGGGCTGAAACCCGTTGTCACGTGTGAATACCTGATCGCCTTCTTTAAGGCTTTCGACGAACCTTGCGCCCTTGGATGTGAAAATCGACGTTCCACTGGTGAAGCAAGGGATTAGAGACGAATACGGAACCGCCCCATCAGTATTGAACGTGCCAAAGGTATAAGTGACCCCCAATGTAAGCGGCGTGTCAGACATGAACAGAGGGCCATAGTTGGCTGCTGAATTGGTGGCTACAAAGTAGATCGTTCCATTAGATCCATCAGATCCTGTGAAGGTGTACTTATAACGCAAATCGACAGTATCCGTTGCACTGATTCCAGCAACGCTTGACGAAGTTACAATTTGGTCCGCAGTATCTGCACCACCTGTATGGGTAAAATCCCCAAAGATTGCATCATCAGATCCGTTTGAGTCATCGACGACGATTGATCCCGCGATTCCAATCGTAAAATTGCCTGAGTGAGGATAAGTATTATCACCACTGGCAAAATTATAAACAAGAAGAGACTCGCTCGACATCTGGAATACCTAAAGTACTAATTTCGCTTAGGAAATTTAGTGGAAGCTACGTTAATCGTGCCTTTTGGTAGAATGTGTCTTTGTCGGGAAAAAGGCTGTGGCAAGCCAATTACAAGGCAATTACTCACTCATCGGCGAAACTAATCCGTTTTTTCGTGTGAGGTTATTTTGGTATTTTAGAGGCGATGGCTGCCAAGTTTACCGCTAGCTTTGCTGAGACAGCGAAAGTTTGTTTTTCACGTTTCAAGTCAGCACTCTTGTCAAAATGGTAGTTATTCCGCGTTTGCAC
>CBDTVN010000161.1:0-4087 GCA_965364195.1 uncultured Sulfitobacter sp.
GCCCCTGCAAAACCGATTGCAGCGATTGCCGCGGTCAAAATCATTCTCATACCCGTTCCTCCCTAGAACTGCGTGCTAGCATGGGGCATTCATCCCTTAGCAAGCAAGCTTAACGTGAGGTCGCGTTGCACGTGGCGTTAATCCATGCAAAACCGCACTTACGCAGCCACAAGGACACCGAGCCCATGATCCTCTACCCCGCCATTGATCTCAAAGACGGCCAGGCCGTGCGCCTTGTACACGGTGACATGGACCGCTCTACAGTTTTCAACGATGATCCCGCAGCCCAAGCTCAAGCGTTTGTGGATGCGGGCTGCACTTGGCTGCATCTCGTAGATCTCAATGGCGCGTTTGCAGGCACGCCGGTGAACGCCGCCCCTGTTGAAGCAATCCTGAAGCAGTGCAAAGTGCCCGCGCAATTGGGCGGTGGAATCCGAGACATGGCCACGATCGAAGCATGGCTGGACAAAGGGCTTGCCCGTGTGATCCTCGGCACAGTAGCGGTTGAGAACCCCGATCTGGTACGTGAAGCCGCCCGCGCCTTCCCTGGAAAAGTCGCTGTTGGCATTGACGCGCGCAATGGCCGCGTCGCCACAAAAGGCTGGGCGGAAGAGACCGACGTCATGGTCACTGATTTGGCCAAATCATTTGAGGACGCAGGCGTGGCCGCAATCATCTACACAGACATCATGCGCGACGGCGCGATGGGCGGCCCCAACATCGACGCCACCGCAGCCCTCGCCCGCGCGGTCAACATCCCCGTCATCGCATCCGGTGGGGTATCATCGCTGGCCGACCTTCATGCTCTCAAAGCGACAAACGTCATCAGCGGAGCAATCTCAGGACGCGCGCTCTATGACGGCGCGATTGACCTTACCGAAGCTCTGGAAGCACTGCGCAGCTAAGGTTTCATTCCGCTAGACAGACCCAATTCACCGCCGCTTGCCCCCTGCACCCCTCCACGGTAGATAAACATATGCTCAAAACCCGCATCATCCCCTGTCTCGATGTCGCTGATGGCCGTGTGGTCAAAGGTGTGAATTTCGTCGGGCTGCGCGATGCAGGCGATCCCGTTGACGCCGCCATCGCCTATGATGCCGCCGGCGCGGATGAGCTGTGCTTCCTCGACATTCACGCCACGCACGAGAACCGCGGCACCATGTTCGATCTGGTGCGCCGCACGGCCGAGCATTGCTATATCCCGCTGACGGTCGGAGGCGGTGTTCGCACCCCTGCGGACGTCCGGGCGCTCCTCCTCGCCGGTGCTGATAAGGTGAGCTTCAATTCCGCCGCTGTCGCCAACCCCGATGTGGTAGCGCAAGCCGCCGATCAATTCGGCAGCCAGTGCATCGTGGCCGCCATCGACGCCAAAACCGTAAGTCCCGGCAAATGGGAAATCTTCACTCACGGCGGGCGTAAATCCACAGGCATTGATGCCGTCGAATTTGCGATCACGATGATGGAGAAAGGGGCCGGTGAAATCCTGCTCACCTCCATGGACCGCGACGGTACGAAACAAGGCTTCAACCTGCCGCTGACCCGCGCCATATCCGATGCCGTCACCATGCCGGTGATCGCCTCTGGCGGTGTCGGCAACCTTGATCACCTCGTCGACGGCGTTACAAAAGGCGGCGCGTCTGCCGTTCTCGCAGCCTCCATCTTCCACTTCGGCGAATACACAATTGGTCAGGCCAAACAACACATGGCCGCCGCTGGCATCCCCATGAGGCTCACATGACCCTAGACGATCTCTACGCCACCATCCTCGCCCGAAAAGACGCGGACCCTAGCTCGAGCTGGACAGCACAGTTATTTGCCAAAGGCCCCGAGAAATGCGCCGAGAAATTTGGCGAGGAGGCCATTGAGGCCATCATCGAAGCCGTCAAAGACGACAAAACTGCCCTCACGGGTGAGGCCGCCGACGTCCTCTACCACCTACTGGTCATGCTCGCTGCCCGCGATGTCCCGCTCAGCGATGTGATGGACACCCTCGCCCAACGCCAATCCAAATCGGGCATTGCGGAAAAAGCGTCACGCTGACCGTTTTATCATTATTGCTAAAAATTCGATTCCGCACGGATCACAGCGCTACAGCTTGCTGGAAATCACGCCCGTCGCAAACCCGCCCATGCGCAACTCACCGAACAAGCGCTGATACTCGATCTTGGGACAGCGGTTCTGCACCACATCGACGCCGCGCTCTTGCGCCACCGCCGCCGCTTGATCATGCCCTACCCCAATCTGCATCCAGATCGTCCCGAGGTCAGGAAAATGCGCCAGCGCCTCATCCACAATCGCAGGTACAGCTTCCGAGCGGCGAAAGATGTCGACCATATCCACAGGCCCTTCAATCTCGGACAACGACGAGACGACTGTTGCCCCGAACAGGCGCTGACCTGCGAGGCCCGGATTAACGGGCACCACGTCATAGCCACGCAAGCCCATGTACCGCGCCACGAAATAGCTTGGGCGCACCGGATTACCCGATACGCCGACGATAGCCACACGTTTTGTACGGATCAGAATGTCTTTGAGGAAAGCATCGCTATAGGTCATGCCCCACTCTACCGTCTCACCGCGCAGAAAAAAACCTCCCGAACAGTGTCGGGAGGCTAAAAAGTAGGAACAGGGACAAATTACGAAACAGATGTTCCAAACCGCTTCGTCTTATAGAGATATGGGGGGCATTCCCTCAAATTGAAGGGGGAATGCCGTCACAAACCCGAGACACCTCAAAATTCGGCAGGAACCCGCCGATCAATCAAAAATATCTTCAACCAGATCAAATGCTTCTTCGGCAAATTTGCGCAGAAACCCTTTACGCTTCTTGCGCTTCTTTGTGGGCTTGGCCGGTTTTGCATATGCAGGCTTTACCGCGCGGGGCTGATGCGTAATCGCAGCCTTTGGTGCCGCAGCCGCAGTCGGCAACATCTTGAGCCGCCGCAAGGGCGCGCCACAGGTCCCGCAGGTCAGCGTATGCTGCCCTTTTTCGGCACGCAGCATCGCCTTGGTCCCGCAATGGCAACAGGTCGCAATTTTGGTTGGATGGCCGATGGCCGTTCCCCTTATGAATGCTCTCTGGTGGCATATAAGCCTATTGCCGCCGCGTTTGAGACGTTGAGCGAGCCAAACCCGCCTCCTGCGTCAATCCGCACCAAAGCATCCACTGTCTCACGGGTTTTCTCACGCAGGCCCGGCCCCTCGGCTCCCATCACCAGCGCCACAGCGCGGTCCCGTTTGCCTGCAACCGCTGCTTCAATGGTCAGTTCGGCCTCACCGTCCAATCCCAGCACCAGATACCCCATATCCTGAAGCTCCTTGATCCCGTCAGCGAGGTTGCGGATGCGCAGATAGGGTTGGCGCTCCAATGCGCCAGAGGCGGACTTTGCCAGCGCGCCTGTCTCGGGGGCCGAGTGATGCTTGGTCCCGATTACTGCTGATGCGCCCAGCACTTCGGCCGAGCGCAGAATCGCACCCACATTATGCGGATCGGTCACACGGTCGAGCATGATCACACGCGGCGCTTCTGCACCGATGCACACATCCGCCAAGCGGCCCCAATCCAGCGGCTTGACCTCCAACACCACACCTTGATGCACCGAGTTGGCGTCAATCGGAGGCCGAAATTTGCGTGGGTCCACCACCTCGGGCTCAATACCACTGGCAACGACTGCATCTTCCAATTTGGCCAGCGCATTGGGCGTGACCATCATGGCAATCTTGACGCGGTTGGGGTTCATCAACGCATCGCGCACAGCATGCAGGCCAAACAGCCACAGCGTCTCGCGCGCGTCCGCTTTTTTGCCCTGCTCTTTTTCGACGACCCACTTTGGTTTTTTCATGATCTTTCACCTACATTGCGCGCTTGTCCCCTCCTCTAACCCGTTGCGTTGCGCGCGCCAAGCCTCGCCCGACATATCATCTGACCCGCGCGCAAAGAGTACCTTATCAATGATCCGCTAATTCATGCCAAGCTGACGGATTTAATGGTTGACGCCCCCCAGACCCACAGGTAATCCAAGCGCCAGTGGGCGACAGGCCGCAAGGTGTGGCAGGGGACTGTAACTCCCTCGCGGAGACGCACGCC
>CBDTVN010000162.1:0-3781 GCA_965364195.1 uncultured Sulfitobacter sp.
CGCCGCTGCCAATATCCCAGAACAGACCCGCCATCACCTGCATCCCTTCGCGGCACACGGGTTTGAGAACATGCTCGTTTGGCGCATGCTGGTTACAGCCGAGATAGCTGTGCGGAATCCAGATGGTGGGCAGGCCCAACACATCGGCAAAGCAGTCATTGGGCAATGAACCCGCCAGATTGGGCAGAACATGCGGCGCATTACCCGTCGTGCGCGTGAGCGATGTGCGGACATAGTCCACCCACGGATGATCTGGGTCCAGACGGGTCGCGCCAAAGATGCCCTTGTCCACCGGCTTGATCCGGACGGCCTTGTGACCGTGTGCATCCAGATGACGGCGCAGAGCGGGTAAAATATCATCGACGTCGGTGCCAACGACATAGCGCAGCGCGCAACGCGCCCATGCGCTGGGCGAAATAGCGTTTACGGGAGCTTCTGGCACGCCGGACTTCATCGCCAATATTGAAAAGCTGTTCCAGCCGTAGGCACGCTCGGTGGGGGAGAGGTCTTCTTCACCCCAATCGGTGTCCACAGCTGGCGCGTCCCCCGCGCCAACGGGCAGATCATGCAGTGCGTCGCGGATGCTTTGTGTCAGGCTGGTGGGGCGCCATTCGGGGATTTGCAACTGCCCCCGCGCGTCTGTGATGCTGGCCAGTGCGTGTGACAGCAAAATTGCAGGATCGGCCAACAATCCGCCCCAGTTGCCCGAGTGATGCGCGCCCTCGCGCAGGTCAACGACCAGATCAAAGCTAACGGCACCGCGCGATCCCATAAACATCGTTGGGCGCTGGGCACTCAACCTAGGTCCGTCCGACGCAATCAGCACATCGGCTGCCAAGGTGTCGCAGTGCAGCGTCATCATTTCCTTGAGCCCGGGTGAACCGATCTCCTCGCTTGTCTCCAGCACGATTTTGACGTTGAACCCCAGCGTTCCGCGCACGGCGAGCACGGCCTCGAGTGCTGCGATATTGATCAAATGCTGCACTTTGTTATCCGCCGCACCGCGCCCATACAGGCGCTCATCTTCCTCCGTCAGCACAAATGGCTGTAAATCGTCACGCCATTGCGCGTCCTGCCCCCAGATTACGTCACCGTGGCCATAGGTCAGCACCGTGGGCATGCTAGGGTCTTCGATCCGCGTTCCGATCAGAAAGGGACCGCCGGAAGTTGGATTGTCGTGCAGCGCGCAGGCAAACCCCATCGCGATCAGACGCGGCTGAATGGCCTCGGCCAGATATTGGCGCAGCACTGGTGCTTGCACCGGGTTCTGGCTCTCGCTTTGATAGGCGACCAGCTCTGCCAATTCTGACTGCAGCTGGCCGCTCTCGAAATACTCGGTCGCATGGGTCACGGCATTGCTACGGGTCATGAGCTGTCTTTCCGTCAAGGGCTTGTTCTATGAAAGAGGGGCATCCGCTGGGTCCAAATGCAACGCTTTTTGCATCAGCTTGGTGAATATCTCGCGCTCATCGGCGCTTAGCCCCCCCAGAATATCCGCCTGCAACGCAGCAACAATAGGCCTCACGTTCTCCAGTAAACGCGCGCCCGAAGGGGTGAGCATCAGCTTGAAGGCGCGGCGGTCTGTCTCGCTCGGCTCCCGCTTGATGAGATCTTTGTGCTCTAACCGCTTTACGACGCCACCGATGGTTGCGCGGTCATATGCGATTTGTGCTGCCAATGTCGCCTGATCCAAGCCGGGGTTTCGCGCAAGCGTTTCCAAGGCCGAAAACTGGACTGAGGTGATGTCGTGGCCCAACGCCTTGAGCTGGTTTTGGAAAACTGCAGTTGAATGCTGGTTTAACCGCCGGATGAGATGGCCGGGCATCGCGGATAGGGGGAGGGAGGGCGACATCGGGCAATCCATTATGATAAGTATACATATTATATTGACAGAGAGGTCTGCGCATCTCTATTTGGTAAGTATACATACTATCTGGAGCAACGCGAATGCAATATCATCTCAATGGATTTCAAAGTGGCGACCCGTCTATTGCAACACCTATTGAGGCTGCTCCTCATGGCGACAGGGTAGACGTCCTGATTGTCGGCTGCGGTCCTGCAGGGCTGACGCTTGCCGCGCAGCTTGCTGCATTTCCTGACATCACCACGATGATTACCGAACGCAAATCAGGTCCGCTTGAAATGGGGCAGGCCGACGGGCTTGCCTGTCGCTCCATCGAGATGTTCGAGGCGTTCGGCTTTGCGGAGAAGGTGCTCAAGGAAAGCTATTGGGTAAATGAAGTGGGGTTCTGGCGGCCTGATGCAGAAGGTAGCGGGCTGATCCGCGCTGACCGCATTCAGGACGTGGCTGATGACCTGTCTGAGATGCCGCATGTTATCCTCAATCAGGCGCGGGTTCATGATTTTTACCTCGAGTTGATGCGCAATGCCGCGAGACCGATGGTTCCGGAATATGGTCATGAGCTGGTGGATGTGCTGACCACTGATGACCCGGATTATCCAGTGAGCGCGACATTTCAAACGCCTGAGGGCAGCAGCGCGCCGCGGACCATCCGTGCCAAGTACATCGTGGGATGTGACGGCGCGCGCAGTGCCGTGCGCCGCGCGATGGGGCATGAACTGAAGGGGGAGGCCGCGCGGCAACTGTGGGGCGTAATGGACGTGCTTGCGGTGACTGACTTTCCTGATATCCGGCTCAAGGCGGCGATCCAGTCGGCAGATCACGGCAGCATCCTGATTATCCCGCGTGAGGGCGGTTACATGGTGCGGATGTACATCGAGCTGGACGCGCTGCACGGTGACGAGCGTGCGGCAGACCGCAATGTCGCGCCCCAGATGCTCATCGACAAAGCCTGCAAAATCCTCGCGCCCTATACGCTGGACGTGAAGGAGGTCGCGTGGTGGTCCGCCTACGAGATTGGCCAACGGGTCTGCGATGCGTTTGACGATGTGCCTGCGGATGCGCGTGGGACGCAGACACCGCGCATGTTCATCGCGGGGGATGCCTGTCACACGCACAGTCCCAAGGCGGGGCAGGGCATGAATGTCTCGATGGCCGATACGTTCAACCTTGGTTGGAAACTTGCTGCTGTTCTGCGCGGGCAAGCGGTGCCGGCACTGCTTGATACCTACTCCCAAGAGCGGCAGGCCAAGGCAAAAGAACTGATCGAGTTTGACAAGGACATGGCCCGTCTGTTCAGCGCCAAACCAAAGAACGCCACCGAGGCTGCCCAATTCCAGCGCTATTTCAAAAAGCACGGGCGCTATACTGCGGGTGTCGAGACGCGGTACGCGCCGTCCCTGCTCACCGATGCGGGCAGTTATGAAGGACTGACGACAGGGTATAAAAGCGGGCTGCGGTTCCACTCCGCGCCGGTGATCCGTCTGGGAGATGCAAAGCCGATGCAGCTGGGGCATGCGCTAAAGGCTGACGGGCGTTGGCGGTTGATGGCCTTTGCGGGCGCTGGGGATGAGGGCTACGCGGGGGGCGACATCGCGCAGCTCTGCACATTTCTTACCAACGGTCCAATCGCGCGATTTACGCCGAAGGAGGCCGACATCGACAGCGTGCTTGATCTACGCGCAGTATTCCAGACCGCGCATCAGGACATGAAGGTCGAGGCATTGCCCGACCTGCTGGTGCCACGCAAAGGGCGCTACGGGCTGATCGACTATGAGAAGGCATTTTGCCCTGATCTAAAGAACGGGCCGGACATCTTTGACCACCGTTGCATTGACCGCGCGCAGGGCGCGTTGCTGATTGTGCGTCCCGATCAATATGTGGCGCAGGTGTTGCCGCTTGGGGCCTGTGACGCGGTCA
>CBDTVN010000163.1:0-3764 GCA_965364195.1 uncultured Sulfitobacter sp.
GTCGCCGCAGACGCAGCCGCATTTTGTGTAGTCGTCTCAGAGAAGATGGCAAAGCAGCTTGGCACCCATGGCATCACCCTACTGGGCGGCGCAACCAAGGGTGATAGTCCCGAACTCCCTGGCATCGCGCCTCTTGCTGCAATCAAAGCAACATTCGCCAAAACAGGCCTGAGTGCAGGAGACATCACCCACGCTGAAGTGATGGAAGCGTTCGCCGTTCAGGCCATCGCTTGTGTTCAAGGCGCAAACCTTGATCCCGACCGCGTGAACATCGGCGGCGGCGCATTGGCGCGCGGCCATCCCATCGGCGCATCCGGCACCATCAATGCTGTGCGCCTGTATCACGAGTTGCGCAAAAGCGGCGGCACGGGCCTCGCCACCATCGCGGCGGCGGGGGGCATTGCAACAGCGCTGATCCTAACCGCGTGACAAAACGCTATGAGGCCGCGCACGGAACAACGCCGCAGTAATCAGCCCCGCCAACACGGCCTTGATAAGGTCGCCCGGAATAAACGCAGTCACGAGCACTGCCGCCTCAATCGCTGACTTATCCAGCACAATCGACAGCCCTGCGATCCCGAAGATATAAAGCGTGATAACTCCGCCCAAAACCGCAGCGATCCCCGCAGCCCACCCAACAGCAAAACCACGCAACCGCTCCATCACGAACCCCGTCACAAAAGCCGCCACGGGAAAGCCGATGAGAAACCCAGCAGTTGGTGCCGTAAACAGTCCCAAACCGCCGCGCCCACCCGCGAGCAGGGGCAAACCGAGCGCCACCAACCCCACAAACAACAGCGCAGCATATCCACCGTGCCTTGCTCCCAGAACCGTACCACACAGCATCACCCCAAGGCTTTGCGCGGTGATCGGCACACCAAAGGCCAGCGTTAGCTGCGGGATCAGGCCCAGTGCCGCAATCAACGCGGTAAAGAGCGCAATTTTTGCCACGTTTCGTTCCATATTCATCCGTCCAAATCCACTTCAAAACCACCGCGCGCCCGCAGCGCCTCGGCTACATGATCCGCATCATCCAGCGCCAACACCATAAACGGTACGATTACCCGCCAACCGGCCCGTTTGCGCGACCTTGCACGCCATGCCAGCGCCAAAGCACCGCCCTTTTGGGCCAGAACGGGGGTAAAGCGGATCACCATCGCGGCGGCAAGCTCTATTGCGCGCAGGTTTACACCAAGGCGCACAAAAGGTCGCAAGAGCCAGTTCACGACCGCCATCATATCGGCCAATGACGTGGTCATCGTCACGAGATTGGCAAGGCCCACCGCACTCAGCATCCGCAGCGCAATCATCACCCCTTCGCGCGGAACACCCGTCGCCACATGCCACGCCAACAGCACCGCCACAAACGGCCACAAAGGCCAAAGCCGCCGCATTCCGTGCCGCAGGAAAACCTGACCCGGCATCGTATAGAGGGCCAACACCCCGAGCGCCGCCCCCACCTGCACCCACAGATCACGCGCAGCAAACAATGCAATTGAGGTCACACACAACGCCAGCAACTTGCCCCCCGCAGGCCAACCATGCGCGCGGGTTCTAACCGGAGAGGTCAGTGAAATCATCGCGCGCTCCCAATGCCACCATCGCCGCCTCGAACGCAGGTGCTACCTCTGCCGCAGCCCCCTGCTTCTCAATCGCTCCCTCGTCAATCCAAAGCGCATGATCATAACCCTCAATCACGCGCGGATCATGGGTGATATGGACCAGCGCCGCCTCGGCCCCGTCCAGCACACGCGCCAGATGCATCGCCGTGGGAATATCCAACCCCGCAAAAGGCTCGTCCAGAATGATCACCTTCGGGTTCATCGCGAGGATCGCCATGAGGCAAACCAACTGCCGCTGCCCTTGGGACAGCTGATGGATCGCCGCATCGTGCCACGCGCCCTTCCCGAACCGCGCCAGCGTCTGGATCACACGCACGCGTACCTCCGCCTTTCCCAACCCCATTTGGGTCAGACCAAACGCCAGTTCTTCTCCCACAGTTGGGAAAATAATCTGGTGGTCAGGATTCTGAAACAGGATGCCCACCGCGCCCAAAGCTCGGCGCCTGTCACGTGCCACATCCACACCCGCAATCCGCACCGTACCAGCCGAAGGCTTTTGCAACCCCGCCATCACCCGCGCCAGCGTCGTCTTTCCCGAACCATTGCGCCCCAGCACCGCCACACGCCGCGCGTCTGTTTGTACTGAGATGCCGCGCAGAATGTCGCGCCCGTCAATCGTCAGATCAACAGAATCCAAATGGATCAGAGAGGCGGTATTGCGTGCGATGGTCAGAAACCTTTGATGGAAATGCTGCCCGCGACCTACCAGCACACCCCCGCTACGAAAAGCTCGAAACTTGACCACAGCCTCATTCGGCACACTTTGCGTAACATGGTCTATATCTCACACGCGGCAAACGTCCTGATCCTGATCGCCGTCTGCACAGCCCTGCTGCGCGGCGGTATCGGCATTGATGATGCGTTTGGCCCCGACAGCCCCGCGCGCCGCATCCTTGCCTGTGTCTATTTCGCGATCCTGTTGACGAGCCTCTATGCCCTCATCCGGGCAGGGTTTGGCGCGCCACAGATTGCTGTTCAGATCGCGCTTGTGCTCTTCCCGCTCCAGATTACCTACAAACTCGCAACGGCAATTGCCGTAGGCATAGATAACCCGATCGTGATTAGTAATCTTGCGGTTGCCGCACTGCACTCGGTCACATTGGTACTCATGCTGCGCAGCGTCTAAGGCCGATTCCAGCGTCCCGGCAGACCAGATTGCGGCATTCGCTGAGGCGCCTTCACATGGCTGAGCAGCCAGTTGGGCCCCGCCATCAGTTTGCTCAAAACAGGGCTGTCGTTCACCTGCGCCTTCAGCTTTTCGATCTGCATCACATTCTCGATCCGGCGGTCCAGAAACGCCCATGTCTCGGCGTAATCCTCACTGGTATCCCCCAGCCAATACAGAACTGTTGAGGAATACACACCGCTCAAGGTGGCCCGCTTGGTGTACCAGTTCACATCCTCGGACGTATCACCCAGCACCGTCCAAATTGCATCCGCAGTACCCCAAATCGCCTTTGCCCCGTCGCCCGCATACATCGGCAAAGCAAATAATGCCGTGCCACGCCGCACAACTTCCTTGTCCCCAACTGCCTCCAACCGGAACCGCACTGCCGCCGCGACGCGCGCGCTGTACTTCATCGCATCCAGATCAGCCTCAGCCATACGTGCGATCATCAACTGATCCCCCTGCACATGATAGGCAATCGCCAAATCCACAGCGCCGCGCGGGCAAATACTCTCTGCCACCGTCCGCTCCACGCCCGAATCGTCAATCGCTGCGTCAAACGTCGTCTGCGACCACCCGTCGAACGGCACATGCATCAAAGCAGCCTGTAAAAGCAGGTCTTTTGGTGAGGTTTGTGCGGTGGTCATGGCAATGCTCCGTTCAGGTCAGTACACTAGACAATATAGCATGGCTTTGCTAGAGAGCCACTTCCTGCAAATCCTTGCAACTTCAAACTAGAAAGGTGGTGAAAACCACATGCAGGTTAGTGTTCGCGAAAATAACGTCGATCAAGCGCTGCGCGCCCTGAAGAAAAAACTTCAGCGCGAAGGTGTGTTTCGTGAAATGAAGCTCAAGCAACATTTCGAGAAACCTTCCGAGAAGAAAGCACGCGAGAAAGCCGAAGCGATCCGCCGTTCCAGGAAACTGGCACGGAAAAAGCTCCAGCGCGAAGATATGATGTAAGTCATACTTCT
>CBDTVN010000164.1:0-3700 GCA_965364195.1 uncultured Sulfitobacter sp.
CCAATCTGGGGCGCGTGGAATTAGGTATAGATGCCTTTGGCGAAGCGATGCCAATGGCCTGTGATGATAGCAGCTGGGGTCGGCGTGCGAACCGCCGCGTCGAGGTTTGGGTGCGCTAGAGATAACCCTCTGCACGAAAGCTAAGCTCTTGGGACTTTCCGATAATCAAATGATCATGCAGCGTCAGGTCGAGGGCATTACAGGCGACATTTACCCGCGCTGTCATGTCGATATCAGACTGTGAGGGCGTGGGATCACCGGAGGGATGATTGTGGACAAGGATAATCGCAGAGGCGTTTAGTTCCAGCGCGCGTTTAGCCACTTCGCGGGGATATACGGGAACATGGTCAACGGTTCCTTTGGCCTGCTCTTCATCCCCGATCAGCACATTCTTGCGGTCGAGAAACAGCACCCGAAACTGCTCCGTTTCGCGGTGCGCCATAGTGGTATGGCAATAGTCGAGCAGGGCATCCCAGCTCGATAAGATATGGCTTTGCATGACTTTGGAACGGGCCATACGGTGGGCGGCGGCCTCAACGATTTTGAGCTCGGTAATGACTGCGTCACCCACCCCTGATACATCGCGCAAGCGTGCTTCGGAGGCAGTCAGGACGCGGTTGAAATCTCCAAAGCGGGTCATGAGGGCATGGGCGAGGGGTTTGACATCGCGGCGGGGAATGGCGCGAAACAGGACCAGTTCCAGCAATTCGTATTCGGGCATCGCAGTGGCGCCGCCAGCCATAAAGCGGGCGCGCAGGCGCTGTCGGTGATCGGCAATATAGGACGGCTGCTTGCCAGTCACGGGCGTTGCGCTCAGCGCTTCGTCCATCAGGAAGGGGAGGGGTTGTTCGTTGAAATTCGACATGGTTCGAGCATGCCGGAAATTTGGTAAGGGAATGGTTAATATTGGAGAAAAATTGGGGGGTGCCATGCGTACACCTCCTGTACACCCCCCGTACACCGGGTGGTGCATAATTGGCGTTGTGCGCGGTGACAAATTGGGATGAGTTTAAAGGCAAAATGAAAAAGGGGCGCAAGGATTTTGTCCTGCGCCCCTGTCGGGATAGTCGATGTGGGTTGCCTAGCCTTTCATCGACTCCCAGAAGGATTTCACCGAGGAGAAAAAGCTGCTGCCTTCGGGGTTGTTCTCTTCCGAGAGCTCCTCGAATTCGCGCAGGATTTCTTTTTGGCGGGAGGTGAGGTTTACCGGAGTTTCGACAGCCAGTTCGATGATCATGTCACCGGTTGAGCCGCCGCGCAGATGTGGCATGCCTTTTCCACGCAAACGCATCTGGCGGCCAGATTGACTGCCTGCGGGTACTTGGACGCGGCCACGGCCACCGTCGATGGTCGGGACTTCGATGCTGCCGCCCAATGCTGCGCTGCCCATGGTCACAGGAACGCGGCAGAATAGGTTGGGGCCATCACGCTCGAACAACTCGTGTTCGCGCACTTCGATGAAGATGTAGAGATCACCGGAGGGGCCGCCGCGCATGCCTGCTTCGCCTTCACCAGCGAGACGGATGCGTGTGCCTGTCTCAACGCCAGCGGGGATGTTGACCGATAGCGAGCGGTCTTTTTCCACACGTCCGGCACCACGGCAGGATTTGCACGGATTCTTGATGATTTGGCCGAGGCCAGAGCATGTAGGGCAGGTACGCTCCACGGTGAAGAAGCCCTGTTGTGCGCGGACCTTACCCATGCCGGAACATGTTGGGCATGTGGTGGGTTCTGCGCCGCCTTCTGCGCCAGATCCGCTACAGGAATCGCAGGCGACCGATGTGGGTACGTTGATGGATTTTTGCAGACCTGCGAATGCGTCCTCAAGCGAGATTTGTAGATTGAAGCGCAGGTCTGAGCCGCGCGCTGCACGTCTACCGCCGCCCTGTTGGCCGCCGCGCCCGCCCATGAAGTCGCCGAATAGATCGTCGAATACATCAGAGAATGCAGAGGAGAAGTCACCCTGTCCGCCGCCGGGACGGCCACCGCCACCCATGCCACCTTCAAAGGCAGCGTGGCCATAGCGGTCATAGGCTGCTTTTTTATCGGCATCTTTGAGGACCTCGTAGGCCTCATTTGCCTCTTTAAACTGACCTTCCGCCTCGGGCTTGCCTGTGTTGCGGTCGGGGTGGAGCTCTTTCGCTTTTGTGCGATAGCCCTTTTTGATCTCATCGGCGGAGGCGCCTTTTGCGACACCGAGGATCTCGTAATAATCACGTTTTGCCATTGGTAGTATCCTTTTCAGGAACGTGAAGGGCCGGCCCGTCTTATCGGACCGGCCCTATCATTGGTTCCGCTTGGCGGACTTACGAGCGTTTGTCGTTGTCGAGGTCTTCAAAGTCGGCATCGACGATATCATCATCGGCGCCCGGCTTTGGAGCTTCGTCAGCGGCTGCGGCCATGTCATCCTCGGACGCGTCGTTTGCGTTCTTGTAGATGGCTTCGCCCAGCTTCATTGCGGCCTCGGTGACGTTCTGGATGCCAGCTTTGATCTTGCCAGCTTCTTCGGTTTCCAGTTCGTCTTTGAGGGCAGCAATGGCCAATTCGATCGCTTCAACCGTTGTCGGATCGACCTTATCGGAGTGCTCTTCCACTGATTTCTCGGTGGAGTGGATCAGGCTCTCGGCTTGGTTCTTGGCTTCGATCAGCTCACGGCGTTCTTTATCCGCATCCGCATTCTCTTCAGCATCTTTTACCATTTGCTCGATGTCGGCATCAGACAGACCACCGGAAGCTTGGATGGTGATTTTCTGTTCTTTACCTGTACCTTTGTCCATCGCGCCGACGGATACGATACCGTTGGCGTCAATGTCGAAGGTCACTTCGATCTGGGGCATGCCGCGTGGTGAAGGCGGGATGCTTTCGAGGTTAAAGGCACCGAGGATTTTGTTGTCGGCCGCCATTTCACGTTCACCCTGGAAACAACGGATGGTCACGGCGTTCTGGTTGTCTTCCGCGGTCGAGAAGATTTGTGATTTCTTCGTCGGGATTGTTGTGTTGCGGTCGATCAGACGGGTGAACACGCCGCCGAGTGTCTCAATGCCCAAGGAGAGGGGTGTCACGTCGAGCAGAACAACGTCTTTTACATCGCCTTGCAGAACACCAGCTTGGATCGCGGCACCGAGGGCCACAACTTCGTCAGGGTTCACACCTTTGTGCGGCTCTTTGCCGAAGAATTTGGTCACTTCTTCGATGACGCGTGGCATGCGGGTCATACCGCCAACCAATACGACTTCGTCGATGTCGGACGCTTTGAGGCCAGCATCTTTGAGCGCTGCTGCACAAGGCTTCATGGACGCTTTGATCAGGTCGCCAACGAGCGACTCAAGTTTGGCGCGGGTCAGCTTCATCACCATGTGAAGTGGCTGGCCAGTGGAGCCCATGGAGATAAACGGCTGGTTGATCTCGGTCTGGCTGGAGGAGGACAGCTCGATCTTGGCTTTCTCGGCAGCTTCTTTGAGACGCTGGAGGGCCATCTTGTCTTGCTTCAGATCAACGGAGTGCTCTTTCTTGAACTCATCCGCGAGGTAGTTGACGATGCGCATGTCAAAGTCTTCACCGCCCAAGAATGTGTCGCCGTTGGTGGATTTGACTTCGAACAGGCCATCGTCGATCTCGAGGATGGTCACGTCGAATGTACCGCCGCCAAGGTCATAAACCGCGATGGTCTGTGTCTGCTCTTTGTCGAGACCGTAAGCCA
>CBDTVN010000165.1:0-3651 GCA_965364195.1 uncultured Sulfitobacter sp.
TAGGCGAATTCGCCCATTTCGAAATTAAGCGCGCGAGCAACGGTAAAGATATCTTTGTCGCCACGGCCACACATGTTCATGACCAGCAGGTGATCCTTGGGCAATGTGGGCGCAATCTTGATGACATGGGCCAGCGCGTGGGACGGCTCCAGCGCGGGAATGATCCCCTCCAGCTCACAACATTTCTGGAACGCGGCAAGCGCCTCCACATCGGTGATCGACACGTAATTCGCGCGGCCGATGTCGTGCAGCCATGCGTGTTCAGGCCCGATGCCCGGATAATCGAGACCGGCAGAGATAGAGAAGCCTTCGAGAATTTGGCCGTCGTCATCTTGCAGCAGATAGGTGCGATTTCCGTGCAGCACGCCGGGTCGGCCCCCTGTAAGAGATGCACAATGCTCCATCTTTGCGTTCACACCTTTGCCGCCAGCCTCGACACCGATGATGTTGACCTCTTTGTCGTTAAGGAAGGGATAGAACAGACCCATGGCGTTAGACCCGCCACCGATCGCGGCGATCAGCGTGTCGGGCAAGCGGCCCTCTGCCTTCTCCATCTGGGTGCGGACTTCCTTGCCGATGATGGATTGGAAATCACGGACCATGGCAGGGTACGGGTGGGGACCAGCCACGGTACCGATGCAATAGAATGTATCGCGCACGTTTGTGACCCAGTCGCGTAGAGCGTCGTTCATGGCGTCCTTGAGCGTGCCGCGGCCTGAGGTGACGGGGATGATTTCAGCACCCAACAGACGCATGCGGAAGACGTTCGGGGCCTGGCGCTCGACATCATGTGCGCCCATGTAGACCACACATTTGAGGCCGAATTTGGCGCAGACGGTGGCAGTAGCAACGCCGTGCTGGCCCGCGCCAGTCTCAGCGATAATCCGTTTTTTCCCCATGCGGCGGGCGAGGATGATCTGACCCAGTACGTTGTTGATCTTGTGCGCACCCGTATGGTTCAGCTCGTCACGCTTCATATAGATTTTGGCACCACCGAGTTCTTCGGTCAGGCGTGAGGCATGGTAAAGCGGGCTGGGACGGCCCACGTAATGCTCCCAAAGATCGTCCATCTCAGCCCAGAAAGTCTCGTCTGTTTTCGCTTTCTCGTACTCGGCCTGAAGCTCAAGGATCAGCGGCATCAGCGTCTCGGAGACGAAGCGGCCACCGAATTTGCCAAAGCGGCCATTTTCGTCTGGGCCATTCATGAAGCTGTTGAAAAGATCTTCTGACATTGTGCATCTGCCTTTCGGGTATCTGTTGCGCACAGCAGTACCGTTCACGCGCGCAATGGTAAAGAAGCCAAAGGAGCGATGTTTTGTCTCTAAGGGGGTCACAAACTCTCACAGAGTGTTTGTATGCGGAGCAATTGGCGGAGCCGATGTTCATGCGAATAAGAGACGAAACCTCTTACATAGCGCAGATTGCCGAAAGATGATTGATCAGGCGTTTAGGGCCGCAGTGACAAGCGCGTGGATCAGAGCCGCATCTTTGACGCCTGCGCTACTCTCCACACCGGAGGATACATCGACCTGCCGTGCGCCTGTACGCTTGATCGCCTCGGCCACGTTGAGCGGCGTAAGACCACCAGCAAGCATCCATGGACAGCGCCATACGCGATTCTGAAGCAGCGTCCAGTCAAAGGCCAAGCCATTGCCACCGGGAAGGTCCGCGCCTTTGGGCGGCTTCGCATCGACGAGCAGTTGATCAGCGACACCAGCATACGCATCAATCTGGGCCAGATCAGCGCGTTCCCCCACCCCGATGGCCTTCATCACAGGCAGACCGTAGCGGGCTTTTACTTCAGCGACGCGTTCAACGCTTTCGCTGCCGTGAAGTTGGAGCATGTCGAGCGGCACAGAGGCGGTGAGCGCGTCGAGCATTTCATCGTCGGCGTTGACGGTAAGGGCGACCTTACAGACCCCCATCGGGACAAGCTCAGCAAGGGCCGCAGCATCAGAGATTTCCAAATGACGCGGGGATTTAGGGAAGAACACAAAGCCCACGTAGCGCGCACCGGCCTCGGCCGCAGCGGTAACGTGCGCAGCATCGCGCAGGCCGCAAATCTTTACAGAAATATCATCGGGCATTTCGGATTAGCTGGCTTTGTCCAGCAGAGCCATCACTTCGTCTTTACCTTCATGCTTCTCCGCCTTGAGCTTATCCAGTTCACGCTGGAGGCGGCGCATTTCGCGGGCCTGTTTGGCCGCCTCCGCACGCTCGCCGAATTCGCGAATCCATTCCCAGACGAAGCCGACCAGTAAACCAGCAAGGATGCTACCAAGAATAACAATAAACAGAGGCATCTCGATGGACGGGTTCACCGCGAACAGGCCAGACACTTCTGTCGGCAGAACCTGCAAGGACACAAGTCCGCGGTTGGCCAGAGCCACAGAGACAAGAGCCACAGCGAATGTGGCAATACAGAGGTAGCGAACGTAACGCATTAAGATTTCCCGTTTAGCCGATCACGGAGCAGTTTGCCCGTTTTGAAAAACGGTACATGTTTCTCCTCGACATGAACAGTCTCACCTGTACGTGGATTGCGCCCTACCCGCGCATCACGCTTTTTCACCGAGAACGCACCGAAGCCGCGCAACTCGACCCTGTCGCCCTTGGACATGGCGCCCGTTATCTCGTCAAATATGGTGTTCACGATCCGTTCAACGTCCCGTTGGTATAGATGTGGATTGTCGTCTGCGATCTTCTGGATCAATTCTGACCGGATCATCTTAGTTTCCTCCCGCAGTTGTTTGCGTCAATATGACGCCACTATAGGAAAATTCCCCCCCATCGAAAAGTGACTGAAACGACCAAATGTCGTGTTTTCTCGCATCATTCCGGCGAATCACTGAGAATCAATACAACCGTGAGCAGAGATAACAGGAATTCCGCCAATGCGTTCGAATTAATAATAATTTAGACGAAACCCGATTCGCACAAAAAACCCCGCGCATTTCTGCGCGGGGCTAATGATCTTCAAGCAAGGCTTATGCCATCGCAGGTTTAGTCGTCGGAGGGCTTGAGTGCCGCGCCGAGGATGTCGCCCAATGATGCACCGGAGTCAGAGGAGCCATACTGCTCGACGGCCTCTTTCTCTTCTGCAATCTCACGCGCTTTGATCGAGACGCCGAGACGGTGTGCTTTTGCGTCGACGTTGGTGATGCGCACATCAACCTTGTCGCCAACCGAGAAGCGCTCTGGGCGCTGCTCTGCACGGTCGCGGGACAGATCGGAGCGGCGGATGAAGGCTTTCATGCCCTCGTATTCCACTTCGATGCCACCGTCTTCGATGGAGGTCACAGCCACAGTCACAACGGAACCGCGCTTCACGCCGCCCACTGCTTCCGCGAACTTGTCGCCGCCCACGCCTTTGATGGAGAGCGAGATACGCTCCTTCTCAACGTCGACTTCGGAGACAACGGCCTGAACCACATCGTTCTTGTGGTAGCTCTGGATCGCTTCTTCGCCGCGCTCGTCCCATGACAGGTCGGACAGGTGAACCATGCCGTCGATGTCGCCGGGAAGACCAATGAACAGACCGAATTCGGTGATGTTTTTGACTTCGCCTTCAACTTCGGTGCCTTCAGGGTGCGTTTCTGCAAACACTTCCCATGGGTTGCGCATGGTCTGCTTGAGACCAAGGGAAACGCG
>CBDTVN010000166.1:0-3496 GCA_965364195.1 uncultured Sulfitobacter sp.
CGTCAGCTCAAAAGCTGGCGGTAGAGCTTGATGAGGCTTTGAGCCTCGGATTGGATCGAGAAATTCTTCTCGACGTGGGCGCGGGCGTTTGTGCGCCATTCTTCTAGGTTTTTGGTGTTCAGGGCAGTTTGTGTCGCTGCAGCGAGGGCGGGAATGTCATCCGCCTCGACCAGCATACCTGTCTCGCCTTCAACAATAAGTTGCTCGAATGCGCCCACATGGGTGGCCACGACGGGGCATCCGGTTGCCATCGCTTCAAGCGGGGTGAGACCGAAGCCTTCCCAGCGTTGGGGGGCGACGTAGAGATCGAGGGCGGCATACCAATCGGCCATTGCCTCGGTGGGGACTTCGGGTTTGAACAAGATGCGATCGGTGAGGTTGGCGGCGCGAACTTGGGTGTGCAGGTTCTCGAGAAAGGTCTGATCATCGCCGACAGCGCGGCCCATGACGATGGCATGGGCGTCTTTATGAGTTTTGAGCACGGTTATCATAGCGGCGACAAAAGCGTCGGTGCCTTTGCTGGTGCGGATGCGGCCATAACAGCCAATCAGGGGGCCATCGATGGGCAGGCCCATTTGTGCGCGCAATGCGCTGCGGTCAGGGGCAGGTACAAAGCCCTCGGTGTCGATGCCGTGCATGATGACCGTTGAGGGGCCCTCAAGGTAGTGTGCCGTTTTATCCGATGTGGCCACCACGGCGTCCATCCGGCGAATGAGCCAGCGCGTGAGGCCGGATTGTTTGCGCTGGGAGGCAGAGGTGAACATCAGCTTGAGGCGTTTTCCGAGCAGGTATTTGAGAGCCAACCCGCCGATCATCTCGACATTGCGGCGTGCATGCCAGACGCGGGTTGGATTGCGGGGCATCGTGAGCAAAGCGCTCAGCGGAATCTGTGGGACATGGGCAGGGATTACCGGACCAGTCGCGACGATCCCGATGTCATTGGCCTGAACGGGGACAAGGCGCACGACGGTTGCCGTCACGCCGGACAGGCGGCGCTTGAAATTTGGGGCGATGACTTGGACATCGGTAATATTGGTCATGTGAGGCCCAATGCGTTGATGAGACGGGTTGCGATTGTGTCGAGTTTGCCGGTTTCCTCAGATGCAAAGGATTGCGCGGCTTTGACGGCTTTGTTGCGGCTGGGTGTGTCGCGCAGGAGCATGTCGACTTGGGCTGCCAGATCATCGCTGCCCGAGACGATGCGCGCAGCGCCTGCGGCCTCCATTGCGGAGAAGGTTTCTGCAAAATTGAAGACGTGATTGCCGGAAAGCACTGTTGCGCCGGACTGTGCCACTTCGAACGGGTTATGGCCCCCGATGGGAAGTAGGGAGCCGCCAAGGAATACGATATCGCTGAGTGCAAACCAGTTGCCCAACTCGCCCAATGTATCCGCAAGGTAGACCGATTGTGCAGGCATATCGCCGCGGCTGCGGCGGGTGAATTCCATGCCGGTGTCGGCGATGTGTTGCACCACTTCTGAACCACGCTCCGGATGGCGCGGGACGAGAACGAGGAGGAGGTCGGGATGTGTTTTGCGCAGCTGTTTATGCGCAGCCAGCACGATTTTCTCTTCGCCCGCATGGGTGGATGCGGCAATCCAGACGGGACGGTGGCCCACTGCGGCGCGGGCTTCAAAGATCAGGTCCTCGTCAGTGGGTAGAGGACCTGCAAACGATTTTAGATTTTGTCCGCGCGCCACGCGGGGGGCAGGCGCATGGATGCGTACCATCGCCTCGGCCATGGCGTCATTCTGCGTTAAAATCAGATCAAAGACATCAAGGATATAAGCGGCCAATTTTGGACGTTTGGCCCACGCTTTGATCGAACTATCTGAGAGCCGCGCATTGACCAGCGCCATTGCGGCACCCGTTTCGCGGGTCCGGCGCAGCATTTGTGGCCAAAGCTCGCTCTCGACAAATATCGCGGCATCGGGGCGCCAGTGTTTGAGAAACCGTTTGAGCGGGCCGGGCGCGTCAAGGGGGGCAAACTGGTGCAGGCTGCGCGGAGGTATGCGTTGTGCGATCAGGGTGGCAGAAGTTGCGGTGCCTGATGTGATGAGAAAATGCGCATGGGGCAAAGCCACCCCCATGCGGGTGATCAGCGCCAGCACCGACAGGCTCTCCCCCACTGATGCCGCGTGAAACCAGACCAGCGTGCCTGCGGGGCGGTTCTCGGTCGCGTTGCCGAGACGCTCATGGGCGCGCACGGCTGGTACGTCGGCCGCTCGCAACTTGGCGATGGCGCTGCGCGCGACGAAAGGCACCAACAACATGCTCAACCCGACATAGACGGTGTACAACACGGGCGTGCGCATAGGCTTCAGCCGCCCGTATGGCTCATGTGGCGGGGCATCTGGCCGTCCAGTTTTTGACGGGAATAGTCGAAATCATGGCCCTTGGGCTTGAGATTGATCGCCGCGCGAATGGCATCTTCTAGTGGGCCATTGTCGTCGAGGTGGGCACGCAGCGGCGCACGCAGGTCAGCGCTGTCTTCTTGGCCAAGACATAGATAAATTTCACCCGTGCACGTCAGGCGCACGCGGTTGCAGCTCTCGCAGAAATTATGGCTGAGCGGGGTGATGAAGCCGATTTTCTGGCCTGTCTCTTCAAGGCGCACATAGCGCGCGGGCCCGCCTGTTTTCTCGGCCAGATCGGTGACGGTGTAATGCTCCGCGTATTTGTCACGCACATCCTTGAGTGACCAGTATTGTCCGATGCGATCCTCGTTGCCGATGTCGCCCATGGGCATGACTTCGATCCACGTCAGATCCATATCGCGCTCGGCGCACCATTCGGTAATCTGGGCCAGTTCCGGCTCGTTGAACCCTTTGAGCGCCACAGCATTGATCTTGACCCGCAAGCCTGCGGCCTGTGCCGCATCAATCCCGCGCAGCACTTGGGGCAGGCGGCCCCAGCGCGTCACTTCCGCGAATTTCGCCTCGTCAAGTGTGTCGAGCGAGATGTTCACCCGCCGCACACCCGCCGCAAAGAGGTCGCTCGCATATTTCTCTAATTGGCTGCCGTTTGTGGTCAACGTCAGCTCTTTGAGCACGCCACTGTCCAGATGCCGCTTCATGCCGTCAAAGAAGGTCATGATCCCACGTCGGACAAGCGGCTCTCCGCCTGTGATGCGTAGCTTTTCCACACCCAACCCGATGAAGGTGGAGCACATGCGGTCCAGCTCCTCCAGCGTGAGTAATTCCTTCTTGGGCAGGAAAGTCATATTCTCCGACATGCAGTAAACACAGCGGAAATCGCAACGATCAGTTACGGATACACGCAGATACGTAATGGCGCGGGCGAAGGGGTCTATCAAAGGAGCTGTCATATCTTAGTGGTATAGGGGGCGGGTTGGCGGAGCAAGCCTGATTTGAGGGGGTTGGAGTGGCGCAAGAGCTGGATTACAAATGCGGCATGACCATGACACGTATCGCTTTAGTCTTCGCTGCATCGCTGACCCTCACGGGCTGTGCCCCGCTTGGCATGGGTCCGTTGCA
>CBDTVN010000167.1:0-3416 GCA_965364195.1 uncultured Sulfitobacter sp.
GAACTCCCTGAACATTTCCTAAGCGGGTTAATGACGCGCAACCATAGAGAACGCTTTGGCAAGGCAACGGGTTTTGCATACGGAATCTCTCCACAGCAAATTACCTAAACCTCTTCCAAACGGATCCTAATCTGATCCATCACCTGCTCGACCAACATTTCATCAACGGGGTTACCGCATAGAGGAAAACCGTAGCTTCTTAAAACTCAAACTTGCAACATCGGGTCTCTCGCCGGTGTTGTGATCATGCCCACTTGGCTTCGCCTTTCCGCGTTCAACATTCTTATAGGTGCCGAGCATAATGCCGAAATGGAATCAAAAACGCCGCAGCACCTAACTGGCCGCAATACGCAAATGCTCTGCGAGATACTGCCAGATCGTTTCGCTCTGCCCTGTCTGGCTCGCCCGCAAGCGCACCATTTTTATGTTCAGCGTTTGCGTGGGCAAGATTGCATCCACACGAATGAGATCGCCATCCTCCAGAGGTTTTTGCACCAACGACAGGGGCAACCACGCAATCCCGATCCCGCTCACCGCCAGTTGCAGCATCGCAAGCGTCAGTGCTGTTTCCGCGATAGGCATTGTTGTCGCTCCTTGCTGCAAACGGGGACTGATGCGGCGGGCAAAGGCTTGCCCCAGAAAGACATCCGGTGGGTAGGATATGATTGGAATAACCTCACCCGCCGCCTGCGCGCGCAGCTTTGGGGCGCAGACAGGGATGAGGAGGTCATCGCCAAGGCTCACCGTTTCAAACGCACTGCTGATGTCGGATGTTGTATCGTCCGGCAGCGCATACATGATCGCAAGGTCAACCTCCTTGGACAGCAATTGCATCAGACATTCATCCTGATTGCCTGAGCGCACGCGCACCGATGTCTCGCCATCGCGCGTCGCCGCACGCACAACCTGCGGCGAGATCGTGGTGGTCAGAGCGTGCTGGCACACAAACGTCAGTGGCTTGCCCGATCTGCTATTCGCAGTCTTGAGCGCATAGCGCAGCTTATGCAGCCGCGCACTCACCTCGCGCAGTTCAGGCTCTAACATCTCAACACCGGGCATCAGCGATACAGGTTTGCGGCGGCGGTCAAACAGCGTGGTGCCGATATTCTCCTCAATGGTGCGCACGCGGCGGGTAAAGGCGGACTGGGTCAGCATCCGCTTTTCCGCCGCTTGCGCAAGCGAGCCTCCGTCGAGCACCGCCAGAATATCATCAATCCATTCCAATCGCATCACATCCACCCCTATATTGCAATTCTCGCATGTTATAACGCAATCTTCGCATTAGGAAGGCGGTCTATAAGCGGTTAAGTTGCCCGAAACACATATAGGAGATTCCCCATGCACCTCGCCCGTTTCCCGCGCGTCCACCTCGCCCACCTGTCCACCCCGTTGGAGCCAATGGAGCGTTTGTCCAAAGAGCTGGGTGTCGAGCTGTGGATCAAGCGTGACGATTGCACCGGTATGTCCACTGGCGGCAACAAGACCCGCAAGCTGGAATTCCTGATGGCCGAAGCGGTTGAGCAAGGCGCGGATATGGTGATGACCCAAGGAGCGACCCAGACCAACCATGGCCGCCAGACAGCAGCTTTTGCCGCGAAGATGGGCCTCAAGTGCCACATCCTTCTGGAAGATCGCACCGGCTATCAGGATGGCAACTACAACACCAACGGCAACGTCCTGCTCGACCACCTGCACGGCGCCACAACCGAGAAATTTCCCGCAGGCCACGACATGCCCGGCGAGATGGAGAAAGCCGCAGAGAAAATGCGCGCCAAGGGTCACACCGTATATGTCATCCCCGGTGGTGGCTCTAACCCTATCGGCGCACTGGGATATGTGAACGCCGCGTTCGAGCTTGTCTCGCAGGCCAATGACATGGGGATGAAGATCGACCGTTTGACCCATGCAACAGGTTCCTCCGGTACCCAAGCGGGTCTGGTCACCGGCATGTGCGCAATGAATGCCCAAATCCCTATTCTGGGCATCGGCACCCGCGCGCCTCAACCCAAGCAGGAACAGATGGTATATGATCTGGCCTGCAAGACTGCAGATTTGTTGGGATGCTCCGGCGTGGTAAAGCGCGAGGATGTGATGGCGAACACTGATTACGTCGGCGAAGGCTACGGCATCCCCACAAAAAGCGGCATTGAGGCGATCAAGATGTTTGCCGAGCTTGAGGGCATCCTGCTCGATCCCTGCTACTCCGCCAAAGGGGCCGCTGGCCTGATCGATCTGGCACGCAAAGGTGAGTTCAAAGACGAACGCGTTGTCTTCTTGCACACAGGCGGCGCCGCTGCTTTGGGCGGTTACGACTTTGCGTTCGATCACACCGCCAACTGGGTCAACGTCTAAAAATGCGCGGGCCCCGCACCATCGGTGTTCTCGGCGGGATGGGGCCCGAAGCAACTATATTGCTGCAACGCAAGGTGATGGATGCGGTTCTTGCCAACGACGATAGCGATCACATTCCGCTTATCATCGACATGAACCCGCAGGTCCCCTCGCGCATTGCCCATCTGATCGAGGAGACCGGAGAAGATCCTGGTCCAACCTTGGCGACCATGGCACGGCGCTTGCAAGATGCGGGCTGTGCCGCCCTCGCGATGCCCTGCAACACAGCGCATTATTATGCGGATGCCATTACGGACGCAGTGCAAATACCCCTACTCAATATGATTGATCTGGCCGCACAACACGCAGCGCAAAAGGTTGGAGGGGGCGGTTGCGTGGGCATCCTCGCCTCTCCTGCAGTGCGGCAAACCGGACTGTTTGAACGCGCGACTGAGGCTTACGGTATTTCGGTGATCTGGCCTAACCGTGATACAGAAATGCTAACGGCGATCAGGTTGATCAAGGCCGATGGACCCGCGGCAGAAGCCCGCGACGCGCTAACGCAGGCCTCCTCGGAACTGGTCACGGCTGGTGCAGAGCTGCAATTCATCGCCTGCTCCGAATTCTCGCTCATCGCCGATAGCGTGGCGTTTGGCGCACAGGCGGTGGATACCCTCGATCTGCTCGCCCAAGCGATTGTCGATTTTTCAAACGCAGAATAAAGCCGCACTATAGCTTTTCCCAAACCTCCCGCGCGACCGGATCAAAAGTAGCCGGATTGGCCAGAGCCGCAATTGTGAGGCGCGCCGTCCACGTCTCATTCCCGATTTGCACCAAACGCCCGTCCGCCAATTCGTCAGCCACCGCCGTCTGCGGCATCCACGCAAAGCCGCTGCCCTTCAGCACCCTACGCTTGATCGTCTCGACCAGACCGTCGATATAGATTGTCTCGGCGTGTAACACCTTTCCCTCCAACGTGCTGTCTACGACCATTCCAAGGAAGGAGGACGGCTCATACGCGAGATAAGGGATCGCGGGACCAGTGGTGCGCCCAAGGTCCCAGCCATGATCCCGCACCGCACCCG
>CBDTVN010000168.1:0-3131 GCA_965364195.1 uncultured Sulfitobacter sp.
ATGCAGGAATCAGTTGCCAAACCGCCCAAAACTCCGCTAAGAAACGATATTAAGAGCGCTGTCGAAATAAAGCGTTACTGAAAGAAGGCCGCAGAGCCTTTGAATATAGGCGGTACAGGACCATGTCAGAGCGGCTCGCGCAGTTTAATATCAATACCCGTATTCGCGAGAATGCGGAAGACCTTGCTGCGGCTCTCGACAGTCACATGCTCAAGGTTTTTGCCCCCGATGCAAGAAAAGAGCTGCGCCGCTTCTCTGCTGGTGAAGCCGCGCAGATGCTTGGCATCTCAACAAGCTTTCTGCGCAAACTCCACTTTGACGAGAAAATCCCCGATGTAGAGTCTAGTTCTGGTGGGCGTAGGCACTACGATGCCGAAACCTTGTTAGAAATCCGCAGGATCCTCGAAGCCTCGGCAAAGATTCCCGGCACCTATCTGCGTGGACGCCGTGAAGGCGACAAAGTGCAGGTCATGTCGTTTCTGAATTTTAAAGGCGGCTCAGGCAAAACCACCAGCGCGATCCACGCGGCTCAGCGTCTGGCCCTAAAGGGCATGCGGGTGCTGGCGGTGGATATCGACCCCCAAGCGTCTCTAACCACCCTGTTTGGCTATAGACCCGAGGTGGATTTTCTGAATTCAGGCACCATCTACGATGCGATCCGCTATGATGACCCCCTGCCCTTTTCACAGATCATCCAGAAGACATTTTTCACCGGCATTGATCTCGCCCCCGGTGGATTGTTGCTGCAGGAATTCGAGCACGAGACCCCGCAAGCGTTGCGCAACAACATTCAGCCCGCGTTCTATGCGCGCATGGCGGCAGCACTGCAGGAAGTCGAGGATCAATATGATGTGATTATCTTCGATTGCCCACCACAGCTTGGGTATCTCACGCTCTCGGCCCTCTGCGCCTCGACCGGTGTGATCATCACGATTGTCCCCAATATGCTCGACGTGGCCTCCATGTCGCAGTTTTTACAAATGAGTGCAGACCTGCTCGATGTAGTCTCTAACGCAGGGGCAAACATGACTTTTGACTACATGCGCTTCCTCATTAACCGCTATGAGCCGAACGACGGGCCGCAGCAGCAAGTTGTCGCTTTCCTGCGCCAACTCTTCGGCGGTGAGGTGATGGTCGCCCCTATGCTTAAATCCACCGCGATCAGCGATGCGGGTCTGACCCAGCAAACGATCTACGAGGTGGAGCGCAGTGCATTTCACCGACAAACCTATGACCGCGCGCTCGATTCACTCAACCTTGTGAACGACGAGCTTGAATCGCTGCTGCAACAAGCATGGGGACGTTGAGACATGGCACGTAAAGGGATTTTGGGCGGCGATCTTCCCGCCAAGACGGAGCGGCGGCGCGCGCCGGATGCGCCAATTGCGCCGCGTGGTGCCGTGGGCGCGCTGCAATCTTCACTGACCAAGCTGCAAGAGAACGCAGTGCAGGAGATCGACGCAAGCCTGATTGATGATGCCGGTGTCGAAGACCGCCTCGGCGTGGACAGCGCTGCACAAAGCCAGCTGCGCGAGAGCCTCAAGACATACGGCCAGCAAGTGCCTGTTCTGTTGCGCCCCCATCACAAGGTGGCAGGGCGCTATGAGATTGTTTATGGCCGTCGTCGCCTCAAAGCGCTGCGCGACCTCGGACAACCCGTAAAGGCCATGATCCGGCAGCTGGACGATCACGCGCTGGTCATGGCGCAGGGGCAGGAAAACTCTGCCCGTCAGGATCTCAGCTTTATCGAAAAAGCCTCCTTCGCCGCGCAACTGGCCGAGCAAGACTACGCACGGCAGACAATTGCGGATGCGCTCTCCATTGATTTGCCGATGCTGTCGCGGATGCTCAAGGTTGGCACTGCCTTCCCCCTGCCCTTCTTGCGCCAGATTGGCAGCGCACCGGGCATCGGGCGTGACCGCTGGATGGCGCTGGCAAAGGCGCTGGAGGAAAACAACAGCCGTGGTCATGCCAGCGCGCAGATGAACACGCCGGAATTCGCACAGCTCGATTCAGATGCGCGCTTTGAGGCCGTGTTTGACCGTGCCACCCGCAGCACCCCGACGAAATCTGCCCCCAAGCCAAAGCCCCGCACCCTGCGCGATGCAAAGGGCAAAGCATTGGGCGATATCAAGACAACGAATAAGGGCCTCACCCTGAACATCGCGTCTAAAGACGCGGACGGGTTTGACGCTTGGATCGGCAGCAACGCTGAGGCGCTGCTGCAAGAACTTCACGACCGCTGGACAACACAGCGGCGCGATGACTGAGGAAGTAGTAACAACAAGAAAGGCACGACCCTAAGGACAAAAAAGAAAAGCCCCCCAGAATTACTTCCGGAAGGCCCTTCTCGATCTTTGCACGTCTGAGATAGCCCCCACCGTAACCTCTGTCAACTCTGCATCACCGTGCAGAGCCGGGATATCTTTGTCTTTCGTGAAAATGTGATGAAACAGGACCACCAAACATCGTTTGGGCGGCACATCTCGGCTGTCCCCCTGAAATCCCGCGCTGTGATTGAGGATGCAACACTATCGGACAAGTGGGCGCTGCTGACTTCGCTCACTGCGGCCGCTGAGGATTTCGGCCTCACGCACCGCAGTTTGTCAGTGCTCCGCGCACTCATCAGCTTTCACCCTGACAGACTGATTTCCACAACTCCGCACAGCAGCATCGTCTTTCCCGCGAATCGCACATTGTCCGAACGGTTGGGCGGAATGCCTGAAAGCACGTTACGCCGCCATCTGGCAACACTAGTGGCCAGCGGAATTGTCAACCGTCATGACAGCGCCAACCGCAAGAGATTTGCCCGGGGCAGGGCAGGTAACGCACGCATCGCTTTCGGCTTTGACCTCTCCCCGATGGCACGGATGGCAAGCCGTATCATCGCACAGAGTGAGATCGCGATACAGCACCGCACGTACCTTCAAACACTGCGCGTCGAGTTGGCTGCCGTGCGTCAGGAACTAATTGAAGCGCGCGGGGAGTGCGATGTGACCGACGCAAGCTTCAAAGCCCTTCGGCGTAAGCCCGACGAAGAGATGCTCAACATGGCAGTCCACGACTTGCAAACGCTGCTTGTAGCAGAAAAAATGAGCACCTCTGTCAGCCAAAATGAGCGGCACATACAA
>CBDTVN010000169.1:0-3128 GCA_965364195.1 uncultured Sulfitobacter sp.
CCATCCCAGACACTTTCTGGGCGTGCCATTCAAGCGGTCGCAAATCGACTTCATTTCTCGATTTGAGAGCGTGGCCACAGGCGCATCTCTGGGCAAATAGCGCCGCGCACGTTTGTTTAAGTTCTCCACTGAACCTTTCTGCCATGGTGCTTGTGGATCGCAGAACCAAGCCTCAGTTCCGATCCCAGGTTTGAGTTTGCGCCAGTTCCGGAACTCAATCCCACGATCAAAGGTGATGGATTTTCGGGCCGGTTGGGGAAGGGGCTCCATTACGCTCATCAGCTTGTTCATCAGATGCGTCGTGCTGCGATCGTTGTTGCGGAACAGGACGGCGAAGCGGGTTTTTCGCTCGACCAGAGAGGCGACGTTTGTCTTGCCCTGAGCGCGCTCAAAGATCATCAAATCACCTTCCCATTCGCCAAATGTCTCTCGGGTTTTGACGTAGTCGGGGCGCTCATGGATCGACCGATCAGGCGGAAAAACAAGGCCGCGCGGTGTGCGTCTACGTCTTGGCTGCCGTTTCTTACGTCGGTGTGGCAGGTGACGCGCAAGTTCTTCAGATTGACCATCTGGGCTGTAAACGTAGGCGTAGATCGTCTCGTGGCTGACGCGAAGAGGTTGACTATCGAGTTGTAAGCGACCTGCGATCTGTTCAGGTGACCATCCTATCTTCAACTGCGCGATCACGTGCTGCCGCAGGTCGACAAACCGCACAAGCTTACGCCGCCGCGCACGACGATCCACGGCAGATCTCTGCGCGGTCATTCCGTAATAGCCATTCAGCTTTGGCAGTTCCAGATCCTCAAACCTGTTCCGCTTGATCTCGCGAAACACAGTCGAGCGGTGCCTGCCGATCTCAGCCGCAATCTTGCTCACCGGTACTTTTGCATTCAACATGTCTTCTATTGCGCGTCTCTCACGCAAATCTAGCTCTGTGTGGGCCATCTTCATTCTCCTTGCTTTCCAGCAAGATAGGGGAATTGTCGCAACCCAGTATAGAATGTGCCCCCTAGGCAAATAACGTAATTATAAGCTAAATTATGTTAAATGTAGTTTCCTTGGTACCTGCGCGCGAGACATGCCTTCGCCTGCATGTGTAAAGTACCAGAGTTTTTGAACCGCCCCTCTGTCAGACACTTCATTTTATCATCTCATCAAGGGTCACACATGGCTGACCGCAGGCCATCTCGTAATCTGCACAGAAACTTGATGAGGTGAGCATCGTTGAACCAGCAGAGTTCGTCGATGAAATTATGTTCACCGCCGGAACGATACAGCTCTTCAAAGCCCGCATAACCATCCGCGTGCATCCAGCCCTGATAGTCCTTTGAGGTACTGACTGGGGCGGATGCCCTTGTGGTCTGGCGTGAACTGATATCACGCTGCAGGCGGCACAGCTCTGCGATGCTGTCTTCACCACGCAGACCATCCAGAACTATCCTGATCTTCTCTTCAGATGAGTAATGCTTGCGCGTCGCCCGTTTGATGTCTTTGACGATCTTCTCGCCAGGGCTTTTGCGTGTTCCACTTGTCTGTCTCATGTCCCACTTGTCTTATCCAGATCACGGCTGTGGTGCGATACAGGGGCTGTCGCTCGGCGCAGCACTTGTGCCCGGCGACGGCGAGGGTCGGATCGATTTCCGCTTGGTCATAATGGACCGCTGAGGAGCAAGGTCGCCCTCGTCTTTTCTAGTGACCTGAACGGATACTTGGGCTTCGGGCCCGTATGACAAGACAAGGTGGAAAAGACACATGAACAATACCATTGGCATCGACATTTCTAAGGACACACTTGATGTCCATCGTTTGACAGATGGTCAACATAAGCATTTTCTCAATGGAAAGGCTGGGCATATACAACTGCTTAAGTGGGTTAATTTGCGGCCGGGACAGCTGATTATCTTTGAAGCGACGGGTGCGTATCATCGACAGCTTGAGCGGACGCTTGGTGCGAAAGCCATCCCGTTCGTCAAAGTAAACCCGAAGCAAGCACGCCGATTTGCTCATGCCAGTGGGAAGTTGGCAAAGACAGATCGTGTGGATTGCGAGATGTTGGCAAAGATGGGCGTGGCGTTGCAACTCACACCAAAGCCACTCAACGCAGAAAACCTGTATGATCTGAGGGAGTTATTATCTGCACGACGGGCACTCATTAAAGATCGTACGGCAGCCAAAGCCCGCAATGCGACAGTGACGCAGCTGCTCGGAAAGCGTCTACGCAATATTAAAAGTGATATAGCTAAGATTGATGCCGTGATGCTGGCGTTAGCCCACCAGGATCAGCCGATGAGCAAACGGCTAGATATTCTGTCCAGCATTCCTGGAATTGGGATGACAACAGCGCTTATGATCCTTGTCGATATGCCGGAGATCGGCACCTTGGATAACAAACAGGTCGCAAGTCTTGCTGGACTCGCCCCTATGTCGCAGAGTTCGGGTAAATGGCAGGGAAAAGCACGGATACAAGGCGGCCGCCCAAATCTGCGACACGCCATCTTCATGCCGGCGCTGGTCGCGATCCGTCACAATGCGGATCTGAAAGCCAAATACGAACAGCTTGTCGCCGCTGGGAAAGAGAAAAAAGTCGCTATCACGGCAGTTATGCGCAAGCTGCTTGTCCTCGCGAATGCTCTACTGCGCGATCATCGGAAATGGGCTGAAAAAGCGGCTTGACCAAGACGGATACTCCTCAGTGGTTACGATGAGCCAACAACACTCTCTTATCAAATAACGCTATTTGGACCCGTAGGCGCTGACGTCAGACATACAGGTCCCGGCAAATGGCACGCTACATGAAGCGCAATGGTCACAAATGCGGCCGCCCCCGTATCCGTCGATTGGTGCCCATCTACCAAGAGCCCAACACCAGCAAGAAGCATCCCCAGCATAAAATCTGACCCTATTTGCTGAGGAACGTGGTGATCGACCGGCCTAACCAGGTCTGGTGCACGGATATTACCTACATCCCGATACGGCGTGGGTTCCTGTACCTCGTGGCGATCATGGACTGATGTGGCCGCAAAGTTCTGGCGTGGCGGCTGTCCAACAGCATGGGTGCAGAGTTCTGCGTTGAGGCTTTGAAAGAGGCGTTGGCCACACATGGTACGCTGGAGATCTTCAACACCGAC
>CBDTVN010000170.1:0-3086 GCA_965364195.1 uncultured Sulfitobacter sp.
CCACATGAGTTTTCCCGCGTCGTGCCGCGGCTGTCGCCCGAAGATTTGCTACCGACGATTGCGGTGCTACCGCTAGTGGTGCGCAACAGTTACGAGGCCGCGGTGTGGAGCGACATGCTGACGGATGACTTGATCGCGGCTTTATCTCGCTCGCACCAGATGAATGTGATCTCGCACCTCTCAACGATGGCGGCTTCTGTCAAGAACTGCACGCTTGCACAACTTTCCGACACGCTTGGGGCCGATTTCCTGCTCTCCGGTTCCTGCGCTGCGGGCGGCAGCCGCCATGTGCTCGATCTTAGCCTGTCACAAGCGCTATCGGGGCGGATTATTTGGTCAGACCGTATCGAGCTCGAAGCATCTGAGGTGCTGCAAAAGAACGCGATCTTTTCCGAGGTAGCGAGCGCAGTTCATCTTGCGATACTCAATCTGGAAATGAAGCGGGCAATGAGCCATCCGATTCCGACGCTCGACAGCTATGAAATCCTGATGGCCGCAATCGCTCTGATGCACCGCTTGTCTCCTGCGGATTTTGACCGTGCCGGGACGTTGCTGGACGCGCTGATCGAACGCATTCCGTTCAATCCAATCCCGTTGTCGTGGAAGTCACGCTGGCATGTGTTGAAGGTCGTGCAGGGCTGGTCAACGGACCGGGCAGATGAGGCCCGACGCGCATTGAATCACACGCATCGGGCTCTCGATCTGGATCCCACCAATAGCGGGGCGCTGATCGCAGAGGGTTTTGTTCAGACCAACCTCCTACACAATCTGGACGAGGCCAAAGAGCTCTATGACAGCGCTTTAGAATACCAGCCCAACGAGGCGACAGGGCTCGCCCTGCGCGGCACGCTTTACGCCTTCCAAGGTGACGGAGCGCGCGCAGTTCGGGATGCTGAGCGGTCCTTGCACCTCGCTCCGCGCGATCCGCACCGCTTCTTTTTCCAATGCCTTGCCGGTAGCGCCAGTCTCGTCGCTGAAGATTATCCGCGCGCGCTGGAATTGATCAAAAGCTCACTCCGGCTCAATCGGCTGCACATGTCCTCACTGAGGATGCTGGCGGTGACCGAGTACCGGTTGGGCAATGAAACCGCGGCGCGCAAGGCAACGGCGAAAATTCTCAGGCTCGATCCAGACTTTACAATCAGCAGATGGAAGCGTGCCACGCCCTGCGCGGATTTGCCCGTAGGTCAGGCTTTTGCAGAAACATTAAAGGAAACGGGAGTACTGGACTGACGATTATTTGAATCATTATATTATCAGGAGGATTTATTATGTCTAACGCATCCAACGTGGCGCCCGATGGTGCCTTCGGAGCCTTTGGGGCTTTTGGAGCCTTTTCTGGCAGCGGGGCCTTCGGCGCATTTGGCGCCTTCGGTGGGCCTGGAGCGGGAAACCCGCCACTGGTTTCACAGGCTCTAATTACCAATCGCGACGGCATCGCGGGCACCTGGCAGCCAGTGGGAGCGGGTGCGGTCGATCCAAATGCGCAAGAGAGTACCGAGTATCTGGCGCGCCTGTCACCGGCGGTGCGCGCGAGTATTTTCACGCTCGAACTGGGCAGCCATATCGGATTTTCCTTTGAGCGGGATGCAACCACGGGCGATCCGGGTTGGGGACGTGTCTGCCATTTGGAGACGACGCCAGCGAGCCCGGTACCAGATACTGCTTACAAGACCCTCGTGGCCATGCGCCGACCAACGCAGGACACATTCGCCGATCAGTTGACGCTGGTCGCCAACTACAGCGATTTACGGCAGGACCGTATGGCGGAAATCCTCGCGCAGCTTGGGACGCCCACGGAGTTCCTGCGCGCAATCTCTTATATCGAACCGTCACGCACACCGTACACGATCGAGTTGCTGGCAACTGCGCATTGGTTGGCAAATTTTGTCGAGATGCGTCTGAAATATGCACTGGCATGCAAGCGACCGCTCGAGTATTCGCCGCAAATCCAACCTATGATCTGGACGCCGTCGCACGGCAGCCTGCCCAGTGGCCACGCCACAGAAGCCTTTACCATGGCGCGGGTACTGTGGTTGTTGCTGCGCGCGCACGGCGTTAAACCGTACTCCGAGGGCGTGTGGGGCGAGATGCTGATGCGTCAGGCGGCCCGTATCGCAATCAACCGCACGGTGGCCGGGGTGCATTTCCCGGTGGACAGCGCCGCAGGTGCGGTGCTGGGCTTGACGTTGGGTAAGTATTTCGTTGATCGCTGCACCCATGTCGCTCCGGCCACGACCTGGGCGTTCGACGGAATGTCCTATCCTAATCACCAAGATTTCGACTGGCGTGGCTATTTCAATCCGCATGACCCAGCGGGAGGCGCCGACCCAGAGCAAAAGGAGACGGGTTGGGCTTCCGAAACCGCTATCGTCAATCCAGCCGCCGATCAGATCATGTCGGCACCACTGCAGTGGCTGTGGCAAATGGCGGCCAGTGAGTGGGTTGATCTGGCCGATGATATTGGTGGCGGCAACGGGCCATGAAGGGGAGCGAGCAATGACATATAAATGGACAGAACTGCACCCCGATGAGCAGCCGCACGATCCGCTCGCTGATTTCACCCTCAACGTCATGGAGAGGTTTACGGCCGCGGATTTGGGTCTCGGCAGCGACGATCCACCTGCCGGACGCCGCTCAGAATATGACAAGCAATGGTGGCTGGCGTTAGTGACCGTCGCCAGAGACCAAGAGGACAAAAGCTTAAGCCTGACGATCGGGGAACTGGTAGGGAGGGCCAAAGAGCACCACCTTGACACGTCCCTCCTCATTCCCGGCGAATACAGCGAAGCTTTCAGGGAAAGCAATGAGCTTGACGTCATTACGGTCTACGCCCGGCGCGACTATCTCAATGCAGCCAACGCGCTTGATGGAGAGGAAAAGCTGGGCACCAGCTCGATTACGGTGAGTATTCCGTTGGAAAGTGGAACGCTCAATCCATCAAGCGCACCATTCGCGCCCCCGCAACTTGATATCCAGACTACACCGCAGACAGTCGTTACCGCCGTCATCGATCACGGTATCGCCATCGCACATGACCTCTTTCGCCGTGAGGATGCCACTGGCGCGCTCGCGCTCAGCCGCGT
>CBDTVN010000171.1:0-3065 GCA_965364195.1 uncultured Sulfitobacter sp.
TGATATCGAACGCTTTGCCGCGGCGCGAAGCGGCGTAGATGCCTGCGGGAAACGCGATAACTGTTGAGAGAATGAGGGCATAAAGCGCCAGCGGCAATGAGACCCAAAGACGTCCTGTAACCACCTCTGACACAGGTGTGCGGTAGGTGTATGAGGTGCCAAAATCCCCGCTCAGCATGCCCGTGATCCAGCTGACATAGCGCTGCATCTTGGATTGGTCGAGGCCAAGCTCGGAACGCAGTGCCGCCAGTGTTTCGGCCTGTGCATTGATGCCCAGCATGAAGGACGCGGGATCACCCGGTGCAACCTCGATCACCGCAAAAATAACCAGCGATGCAACGGCAAGGCTGATAACGAGGAAGAACAGTCCTTTGAGGGTATAACGTAGCATCGCACAAAGCCTAGGCGCTGCTCGCGCGGCGGTCCAGCGGGTTTTAGGGCGGCAAGCGATGGGTTTGCTACATTGGCTATGCAAGATCGATCGACTTGACCATATGGGTCCGAATTCTACCTGATTGCTGAGTAATAGGTCATAAAGAAGGGGAGCAGAATGATGGAGGCCAAGTGGGCTATTTTCAATATCGCTTTGTTGGCTGGGATGCTGTCTGCATCGACCGGTATTGCACAGGTAAACAATAACATGAGTTGCCGTAGTTTTACGGCGATGGATGCCACTACTCAGCGCGATGTTGCGTCCGATCTGTTGCGCGCATCGGGCATTAAGGCGAGCGAGCAGAGGGTCAACCTGCTGATCCGAACATGTGCGCAAAACGCAGCAGGTTTGGTGCAAGATGCAATTGCAGGTGATGCGGGGCCAGACTAGCATTAGGTTTGGATTTGGACCAAGGAAATTAGGTAGGGTCGATCCTGTGCAACAACCGCATTTCATCGGACACGAGATATTTCGCGGCTCCAGTTATGGACGCTTTCATCCGCTGCGCGTGCCGCGTGTGTCTACCGTGATGGATTTGAGCCGCGCGATGGGGTGGTTGCCCGCGTCGCAATTTATCACCTCGCCGCGCGCCAAGCCGAAGGCATTGGAAGTGTGGCACGACCCCGAATATATTGCCGCCCTTCAACGGGTAGAGGCTGCGCAAGAGGCATCGCCAGATGATCTGGCGCGGTTTGGCATCGGCTCTGTCACCAATCCTGTGTTCCCCGAGATTTTTCGCCGACCCGCGACTGCGGCGGGGGGGTCGATACTGGCGGGGGAGCTGCTGGCGCAGGGCGGGGTGATCTATAACCCTGCGGGTGGAACACATCATGGCTTGCCGGGGCGGGCGAGCGGGTTTTGCTATTTAAATGATCCTGTTCTGGCGATGTTGTCTCTGCGTCATCACGGTGTGCGGCGTATCGCTTACATCGATATTGATGCGCATCATTGTGACGGGGTGGCCGAAGGGTTTGCTGGTGATCCCGATTGCCTGATGATCTCGGTGCATGAGGAACGTCTGTGGCCGCGCACGGGGCTGATCGACGATGACGCGGGTGGTAATGCGATAAACCTGCCCGTGCCACGCGGGTTCAATGATGCAGAGATGGCGCATGTTCGCGAGACGCTGATCCTGCCCAAGATTGAGGCGTTTGAGCCTGACGCGATTGTGTTTCTATGCGGAGCGGACGGCGTGGTCGATGATCCGCTGGCGCACCTTGGGCTGAGCAATAATGCGCATTGGGATATGCTGCGCGCGCTGATGGCGCTGGGCGCACCGCGTTTGCTCGTACTTGGCGGCGGCGGCTACAATCCGTGGACGGTTGGGCGGCTTTGGACAGGTGTCTGGGGCGTTTTAAACGGCCATGATGTGGGCGGTGTGCTTCCTACGGACGCGCAAGAGGTGCTGCGTGCGCTGACGTTCGAGGGCAACCGCCGTGGACGCAATCCGCCCGAGCATTGGTTTACTACGTTGCAGGACGAACGGCAGGAGGGCGGAGCGATATCTGGAGTGGTCCGTCAACGGGTTGCGCAACTTGCGGCTCGGCCGTTGCCGTTAGGGACGCGTGACTGACAGCGCTTTGTGCTGGAACAAGTGCAAGTACACTCAGGATCAATACGAATAGGATGGTGCTTGTGGCCTGGACCATTCCGATTGTGTTGAGCTGGCTACCAAACGGCTGCTTGTAGGATTTGTGACGCAAACGGTGCTGTGCGAGTTTTGCGCCGCCCCAACCGCCAATGCGCGCCCAATGGAGCAAAGTCGCCTCTGGTGTGCGCTGTTCTTTGTTGATGGCAAATTGCTTGTCAGCAGCGAAGGCGCGGTATGCCACAATGTTCATATAAGCGAGATAGAGAAAAATCGGTATAAGCAGTATCATATCGTTCGATCCGATAATGGCAGTTGTCCCTCAAGCTAACGCAAAAAAAGTCTGAAAGTCGGGGCCTTTTTAGGGTATTAATATGGCGGACTACAGGGTTAGTCGGCCCAGCTAACGGCAGTCAGATCATTGGCTTGGGTCGGTTGATTGGCCAAAGCCCCTGAATGTCCGCTTTTGCAACCGAAAGGGCCGCGAGCTGGAACAGGTAGCCGCTCACGTAATCGGCCGAGATCATCTTTTGCGCGTCGCCCATCATGGTTTTACGCAAATCGGGGTCAGTCGTGGCGTTGAGCGTGGTCATCAGTTCTTGGAACGCCGAAGTCTGCGAGTTGCGAGGCGATGATCTCACCCTTGCGACGGGCGTAGGAAGGGGGGCGGCAGGAACAGCGTGGTCTCAAACCCGTCGGAAAATCCTGCTTCGGCCAAGAGCTTCATGGACTTTTACGTTGTCGAAGGGCGGCATCTTGTTGTTTGTCGAGAGGATCGTTTCACCTTCGGTGGAGCCGACGAATGCCTGAAAGCGCGGGTCAGCCTCGAATTGCGGCAGGTTTTCTGGCGCGGGGAAGCTGGAGAAGACATCAACGTCTTCGACCATCATCGCACCGAGCGCCGCGGTCGGATCGGAGATGCACTTGAATGTGGCATTGATGAGAATGGATGGTGTGCCCCAATAGTTGTCATTGCGGCTCAGCTCGATTTTGCCGCCTTGGGTCAAGCTGTCAAATTTGAACGCACCTGTGCCGATGGGCGTT
>CBDTVN010000172.1:0-3013 GCA_965364195.1 uncultured Sulfitobacter sp.
GCCACAACTGGCGGACCTCGCCACACAATGCGCGCGCTGGAATGAGCGGTATTTCACAATTGAGGCGGGGCTGCGCGACACAGCAGGGCTCAAGGTGATTGAGCGGGCGGTAGAGGAGACCATCGTCGGCTCGTCAATTCAGTTCCTGCTGGAAGGGTGGGAAGGGGCGTCTGTACAAGACCTGCTGGCACGTTGTGCTGCACGCGGGGTTGAGTTGAAGTGGTTCGGCAATGCCGTGCCTGTGGGCTTCACCAGTCGCTATGACAGCTGGCGTTATGTCGACGCGCCCGCCATGCCTGACAGTGACCGTGTGCTCGCCGGGATCGTGGACATGCGAGTGCCACTGACCTTCACCCTTGAGGATTGCGCGCAGATTGCGCGGATCATTCGTGAGGAAGCCAGCCGGATATTCCAAGCCGGAGCCTGACCTGAAAGAGCGCTCACGCGCGTCTCCCTGAGTTTGTAGCACATACCGCTGCGGTGCTGTCTGCAATCATCTACTGTGCGCGAGGCGGCGTTGCGGCGCTTGACCTGTGGGCAGTGATCTGCGAGTATTGAACAAGTGTTCAATAAAATCGGGTCTAGGGAGATGGTCCATGTTTAATGCCACGATGCAGTTTGATCTGGGTGAAGACGTCAATGCACTGCGCGAGATGGCGCACCGTTGGGCGCAGGAGCGGGTCCGCCCGATGGCCAAGGATGTAGATGCCGCAAACCTGTTTCCTTCGGAGTTATGGCGCGAGATGGGCGAGCTTGGCCTGCTCGGCATGACCGTGGATGAGCAGTGGGGCGGCACCGGTATGGGCTACCTCGCGCATACTGTGGCTGTGGAAGAGATCGCGCGGGCGAGCGCTTCTGTCTCGCTCTCATATGGCGCGCATTCCAATCTGTGTGTGAACCAGATCAGTCTGAACGGTACGGACGAGCAGCGCGCGAAGTATCTGCCAAAGCTGTGCTCGGGCGAGCACGTGGGCGCGCTTGCGATGTCCGAAACCTCTGCCGGATCCGACGTGGTGTCGATGAAGCTGGGTGCGGAAAAGCGCAATGATCACTACCGTTTGACCGGAAATAAATACTGGATCACCAATGGCTGCGATGCCGAGACGCTGGTGGTTTATGCAAAGACCGACAAGGATGCGGGGTCCAAGGGGATCACGGCGTTCCTGATCGAGAAGTCGATGACGGGCTTCACCACCTCGCCCCATTTCGACAAGCTGGGCATGCGTGGTTCCAACACTGCCGAGCTCATCTTTGACGACTGTGAGGTGCCGTTCGAGAATGTGCTGGGCGAGGAGGGCAAGGGCGTGCGTGTTCTCATGTCCGGTCTGGACTATGAACGCGTGGTGCTGGCAGGCATCGGCCTTGGTCTGATGGCCGCCTGTCTGGATGAAATCATGCCTTACATGGCGGAGCGTAAGCAGTTCGGCCAACCTGTGGGCAGCTTTCAGCTGATGCAGGGTAAGATGGCTGATATGTACACGGCGATGAATTCTGCGCGTGCCTATGTCTATGAGGTGGCCAAGGCCTGTGACCGTGGGGATGTGACCCGTCAGGATGCGGCAGCCTGCTGCCTCTATGCCTCGGAGCAGGCGATGGTTCAGGCGCATCAGGCCATTCAGGCGATGGGTGGCGCGGGCTATATGTCCGACAGCCCCGTTGCACGGATTTTCCGCGACGCCAAGCTGATGGAGATTGGCGCAGGAACCTCAGAGATCCGGCGCATGCTGGTGGGTCGCGAGATGATGGCAGCGATGTCATGAACCAACCGCTGCCGGGCTTAGATGGGGAGGGACGCTGGGACATTCCGGAGCGCCTCAACATGGCGCGGCAGTGTCTGAGCCAACCGGCCGATCAGGTAGCGGTGATTGATCTGACGGGCGGTGCACGGTCCGATGTGACCTTTGGCGACTTGAGTAAGATGGTGGATGGTCTCGCGCGGGCATTGAGCCTACGTGTCGAAGCGGGCGACCGAGTGGGTGTGCTGCTGAGCCAGTCGCCATGGTGCGTGGCGGCCCATCTTGCGATCTGGAAAATCGGTGCAATTTCAGTACCTTTGTTTAAACTCTTCAAGCATGACGCGCTAGTATCCCGGATCGGCGACAGCGGTTTGGATTTGGTGTTAACCGATGAGCAAGGCATGGCTCTGCTCGGGGATTTGGCCGAAGGGTTGCTGGCGGATGATGTGGGTCTGGACGGCGCACCCGTGCCATTTGCCGATACCGGGCCCGATGATCCTGCTGTGCTGATTTATACTTCTGGCACCACAGGCACGCCCAAAGGCGCGTTGCACGGTCACCGCATCCTGACGGGGCATCTGCCGGGGGTTGTGACCAGCCATGATTTTCTGGGCCAAGAGGGCGACTGCATCTGGACCCCAGCGGATTGGGCATGGATCGGCGGGCTGTTTGACGTGGCGATGCCGGCGCTTGCGCTGGGCGTACCCGTTGTGGCCGCGCGGATGGCGAAATTCGATGTCACGGAGTGCGCGCGGATCATCGAGCATGGCGGTGTGCGCAATGTGTTTTTCCCGCCAACGGCGCTGCGGATGCTCAGGGCAGCGGATGCGCAGATTACGGGGCTCCGCTCGGTTGCCAGCGGGGGGGAACCGTTGGGCGCACAGATGTTGGCGTGGGGCCGCGAGGCGATAGGCGTTGGAATCAACGAGTTCTATGGCCAGACGGAATGCAACATGGTGGCGAGCAGTTGTGGAGCTGCATTTGCGCCTCAAGCGGGCTGTATCGGCAAGCCCGTGGCGGGGTTCGAGTTGGGAGTACTGGACGGGGATACGCCCACGGACGGAGAGGGCGATATAGCGGTCCGGCGCGGTGCGGTCTCTATGATGTTGGAATACTGGCAACGGCCAGAGGAGACAGCGGAGAAGTTCAGGGGCGACTGGATGCTCACGGGGGATCGTGGCATTTGGGATGGCGATTTCCTGCGCTTTGTAGGTCGTGAGGACGATGTAATAACCTCGGGTGGCTACCGGATTGGACCCGCCGAGATTGAGGATTGT
>CBDTVN010000173.1:0-2868 GCA_965364195.1 uncultured Sulfitobacter sp.
GAGATCATTCGATCACCTTGCCAATCTTGCGGGCTATGGCAAAGCGGCACGGACCTGTGGCGCTCGTTCACGTTGATGCCCATGCCGATGTCAACGACGAGATGTTCGGAGAGAAAGAGACCCATGGCACGGTGTTTCGCCGCGCCTATGAGGAAGGGCTGATCCGACCTGAAAAAACCTACCAGATTGGTATTCGCGGGACCGGCTATGCCGCGACTGATTTCTCGGAGGCTGTTGACTGGGGGTTTCAGCAGTGGCCTGCAGAGGAGCTTTGGGGGCGAAGCCTAGCACAACTGGCCGGGGAAATTCGCCGCGATATTGGCGATACACCGACCTATGTGACCTATGACATCGACAGCCTTGATCCGGCGTACGCACCCGGTACTGGCACGCCTGAAATTGGTGGGCTGACCACGCCACAAGCGCTCGAGTTGATCCGTGGGCTCAAAGGGTTGAACATCGTGGGCGGTGATCTGGTCGAAGTTTCGCCCCCCTATGATCCCAGCGGCAATACCGCGTTGACGGCGGCGAATTTGCTCTATGAGATGTTGTGTGTCCTGCCCGGAGTTGCGTACAGATGAGGTAAGGCCCACTTGGGGCAGAGTACGGGTAGCACAGGGATGCGTAAGATGACTTGGGTAATTTTGATCTTGGCTATGGCGGGTGGCTTGGCGTTTGTCCGGCTTGCGCCGACGGATGTATCGCGTTGGCACAAGCCGATTGGTGATGCTGAGAACACCGACGGCGCGGGCTGGTCGGGACGTGTTGTGCACGCCAAGCCCGGTCTGTTGTCCGATTTGCATCAGCAGATGCTGGCTCTGCCGCGCACGGAATTACTTGCAGGTAGTGTGGGTGAAGGGCGTTTGACCTATATCACCCGCTCCAAATGGATTGGTTTTCCTGACTACACCACGGTCGAACAGGACGGTGACCAGATCAAACTTTATGCCCGCCTGCGCTTTGGCAAATCAGATCTTGGGGTGAACGGCAAACGTCTGGACGGGCTGCTGGAGGCCGCGCGGGTTAAGCGGGCTGAAGGGTGAGCCGAGCTCCGAGCTAAGGCAGCCTTCCTGCGTTTCGCGCCACATCGGCACGTTCAGCGACATCTGGCATTGGGCGGTGAACATCCGCCCGTCCACATGCAGACAAATGCTCTCTCCCAATTCGATGCGGCCGCCACCACTGTCGGTGCAGTAGCAATCGATCGTTTTGGCTTGTGTCGCACTCTGCGCGTGTGCGCTGAACGGGGCAAGAGCGAGTAGGAGCGCAAATCGTTTCATATCTCCTTTGTAACATGACGCTGCTCTTGACCAAAGTGTTTTCATAGGCCACTCCCAACACCATGATACCTATGGACCGCCTTGCCCAGATAACCGCCCGTTTCGAGTACCTCGAAGCGGCCATGAGTACGGATGGCGGGGATATTTCCAAGCTGGCTAAAGAATATAGCGATCTGCGTCCCGTCGTAGAGGAAATCGCTGCCTACCGCGTGCTTTTGGAGAGCCTTGAGAGCGCGCGCGAGATGTTGGCCGACGCGGAAATGGCCGCGATGGCGAAAGACGAGATTTACGATATTGAGCAGAGCTTACCTGCGGCGGAGGCGTCCTTGCAACTGGCGCTGTTGCCCAAGGATGAGGCCGATGCACGGCCCGCGATGCTGGAAATACGGCCCGGCACAGGGGGCGACGAGGCGGCATTGTTCGCGGCGGATTTGCTGCGCATGTACCACCGCTATGCGGAGGCGCGGGGCTGGAAGGTTGATTTGATCGAGCAGCAGACGACCGAGCTGGGCGGAATCAAGGAAGTTGTGGCGCATATTACCGGCGAGAATGTGTTTGCGCGCTTGAAATACGAGAGTGGTGTGCACCGCGTTCAGCGTGTGCCGAGCACAGAAAGTCAGGGGCGCGTGCATACCTCAGCGGCCACTGTGGCCGTGCTGCCGGAGGCGGAGGATGTGGACATCCAGATCGCCACCACGGACATTCGCATTGATACCTACCGCAGCTCTGGCGCGGGTGGCCAGCACGTCAACACCACCGATTCTGCGGTACGGATTACCCATATCCCCACGGGAATTGTGGTGACGAGCAGTGAGAAATCCCAACACCGCAACCGGGAAATCGCAATGCAGGTACTCAAAACGCGGCTTTATGATGCGGAGAGGATGCGCATTGATACCGAACGCTCCGACAGCCGTGCTTCTCAGGTCGGCAGCGGGGATCGCTCAGAACGGATACGAACCTATAATTTCCCGCAGGGGCGGATGACGGATCACCGGATTAACCTCACGCTTTATAAGCTCGATGCGATAATGCAGGGCGATCTGGATGAGATTGTGGATGCGTTAACGGCGGATGCGCAGGCCAAGATGCTTGCGGAGATGGGGCAATGACGACTGCAGCCGTGGCCATGGCTGCGGCGACGGCGAAATTGCGGGCGGCTGGTGTGCCGGATCCTGCGCGCGATGCGCGACTGCTTCTGGCGCATGCAGCGAGTGTGGACGCCGCACGGGTGACGTTGATTGCACCAGAAGAAATCGCTCCGGAAATATCGGAACGCTATGAGCACCTGATATCATTGCGCGCGGTGCGGGTGCCGGTGTCGCATCTGGTGGGCGAGCGTGCATTCTATGGGCGCGGGTTCAAGATCAGCCGCGAGGTGCTGGACCCACGGCCCGAGACCGAGAGCCTGATTGAGGCGGCTTTGGCGCAGCCCTTTGAGCGGGTGTTGGATTTGGGAACGGGGTCCGGCTGCATCCTTGTGACGCTATTGGCAGAGCGAGAGAGTGCCACGGGTGTGGCGGTTGATCTGTCTGAGGGCGCGTGTTTGCAGGCCAGTGCTAATGCTGTGTTACACGGGGTGGCGGCG
>CBDTVN010000174.1:0-2860 GCA_965364195.1 uncultured Sulfitobacter sp.
AGGCCAGCGCCTTTGCACCCGAGGACAACAAGGTCGGGAATTATGTGCTGGTCGAGGGGGAGCTGAACTTTGACATCACCGATACCGCGCAAGCCGATCTGCGGACCGAGAGCCCGCTGGACGAAGACTATGAGGCGGCTGGCGGGGGCAACACACCGGGCCGGTCTGCCTCGTTCGGTAACCGTTCGGATTTCTGAGGCAATGATGCGCAAAGCCACACCCATCGTACTGGTGGTGATGGTGGCATTTTGTGCAGTTTGGGGGCAGGGCGCGGGTGCGCAAGAGGCACCAGAACGTGTCGCGTTGGCAGATGCGCCAAAACGGGTCGTGTCGATGAACCTGTGTACCGATCAGCTTGCCATGCTTTTGGCGGATGAGGAGCAGCTTTTGTCCGTCTCTCATCTGGCGTCTGACCCGCGTATGTCGGCCATGGTTGAGCAGGCGGGCAAATATCAGATCAATCACGGGTTAGCAGAACAGATATACCTGATGCAGCCCGATCTGGTGCTGGCGGGTAATTTCACGGCGCGCGCGAGTGTGAGCATGCTCAAGCGGCTTGGTGTCCCGGTGGTTACGTTCGATCCCGCTTATTCGCTTGAAGATGTGCGTGCGCGAATGCTCCAGATGGGGGATGCTTTGAGCCAGCAGACCCGCGCTGAGGCATTGGCTGCGGAGTTTGACGCGCAGTTAGCGTCCTACCGCAATGAGACAGGCGTGCGCCCGCGCGCGGCGCTCTACTATGCCAATGGTTATACATTGGGTGACAAGTCTTTGGCGGGGCAGATTTTAACGGCTGCGGGGTTGGCAAATATCGCGGCCGAAGTCGGCTTTGACGCGGGCGGTATCATCCCGCTTGAAGTGCTGGCCATGGCGCAGCCCGATACAGTGATCACGAGCCGGACCTATCCTGCCGCCTCGCGCTCTGAGGAAGTAATGGGGCATCCGGTGATCGAGGAATTGCGCGCAACCCGTCCCGATGCGGCGATGACAAGCAGTGATTGGGTGTGCGGCACGCCCTTTGTGCTGCGCGCGATTGACGAAATGGTCACCCTGCGTGACGGATTGCAGAGGGCGCAGCCATGACGCGGCTCGCTCTCGTACTGTCGACGCTGACGGGTGTACTTTTTGTGGCGGCTCTTGTGGTGGGGCCAGCGGAGATTGGCGTGGGGCAAAGTCTCAAAGCGCTGATTTTCGGTGGAGATGGGCCAATCACGCTGGTGATGCGCGAAATCCGATTGCCGCGTGCGTTGTTGGCGGTGATGATTGGCGGCTCACTGGGGCTGGCGGGCGCGGCGATGCAGGGATATTTGCGCAATCCGCTCGCTGATCCGGGGCTGATCGGCGTGTCCGGCTCTGCTGCGTTTGGCGCAGTTTTGGCGATCCAGACCGGTCTGGCGGCGTCTTTTGCCTTTGGCCTGCCGCTTGCTGCGTTGGCGGGCGCACTTGTTGGAGTGTTTTTGGTCCTGGTGCTGGCGGGGCCGCGTGGCTCGTCCTTGACGCTGATCCTTGCGGGGATTGCGATATCAGCGCTGGCGGGGGCTATGACCTCACTTGTGCTGAATTTGTCGCCGAACCCCTTTGCTGCCAACGAGATTGTTTTCTGGATGATGGGCTCCCTTGCGGATCGATCGATGACGCATGTGTGGATTGCGCTGCCGCTCATTGTGATTGGTGCGGTGATGCTGGCAACGCTTGCGCGGGGCTTGGATGCGCTGACGTTGGGAGAGGATGCGGCGGAGGCGATGGGCATCGGCCTGCGCCGTTTGCGCCTGACGCTGATCTTCGGGACTGCGGCGGTGGTGGGGGCCTCAACCGCGGTCGCGGGAGCGATTGGATTTGTGGGGCTGGTTGTGCCGCATTTACTGCGCCCGTTCGTGGGCGCGCAGCCCGGTCGTCTGCTCTGGGCATCGACCCTAGGCGGCGCGGCCATGTTGTTGGCGGCGGATATTGCGGTGCGGATAATTCTACCCGACCGTGATCTAAAACTCGGTGTTGTTACGGCGCTTATCGGTGCGCCGCTGTTCCTGCACCTGATTTACCGCACGCGCAGGGAGGGGGTATGAGCCTTCTGATCCTCACGAATTTTGGCGTCCGCCGTGGCCCTTTCGATATTTTGCGCGGGATTGAACTTGAGGTGGGCGCAGGCGAAGTGGTGGGGATTATTGGTCCCAATGGCGCAGGTAAGACGACGCTTATGCGCGCATCACTGGGTCTGTTGGGGGCTACGGGGCGCAGTTCTCTTGCCGCATTAAAGCCGCGCGCACGAGGGCGTGCCGTGGCGTGGCTGCCGCAAGCGCGCGAGATTGCGTGGCCGATGAGTGTGGAGCGTTTGGTTATGTTGGGGCGCACGCCGCATCTGGGTGCGGGCCAGCGTCCAACCAAGGCGGATACCGATGCCGTGGACCGCGCCTTGCAGCGGATGGATATGGAGGGGTTTCGCGAGCGGACCGCCACCCAGCTATCAGGCGGAGAGCAGGCGCGCGCCTTGATCGCGCGGGCCTTGGCGCAGGAAACCCCGCTGCTGATGGCCGACGAGCCGATTGCTGGTCTTGATCCGGCGCATCAGATTGCAACGATGCAGACTTTTGCCAGCCTTGCGGGTGAGGGGCGCTCTGTCATCGTTTCATTGCATGATCTGGGGCTGGCAGCGCGCCATTGTACGCGTCTGGTGGTGATTGGCAGGGGTGGCATTGTGGCCGATGGTGCGCCGCGTGTTGTGCTCACGCCTGATCTGCTGCGCGATACCTTCGGAATCAGCGCCTATTTGCAGGACACTGATGAGGGGCTCGTGTTTCAGGCGATGGGGGTGGTGGTATGACTTCCGTAACCCTTGCGCGGCCATGGCTTACGTTTGATCTGC
>CBDTVN010000175.1:0-2759 GCA_965364195.1 uncultured Sulfitobacter sp.
CTTTAAACAAGCGCCCCTATCTTTCTTGGCTAAAAATACTCCGGGGAAGCCTTGCCCAACAGGGCAAGGGTGGGGCAGCGCCCCTGTTACGCCCGCAACCGCGCCCCCTTCGGATCGAAGGGCGGCTCCGCCAGCACTGTGGCTTTATGCGCCACACCCAGCACCATCACATCCACCACGTCACCCGCTTTGACCCCTTGGACAAACCCAAGTGCGAGCGACAGGCCAACAGAATATCCGTAGGCACCCGAAGTCACCCGACCAATCCCGACACCGTCCTTAAAGATCGGCTCACCACCGGTTGCATCTGCGTTGGAGGCATCCGTTTGCTGGCCGTCAAGCTCCAGCAACACCAACTCTTCGCGTGCAGGTTTCGCCATCGTGTCGGTCACGGCATCGCGGTTGAGGAACGACTTGTCCAATTTGCACAAGCGCGCGAGGCCCACTTCCTGAGGGTAATACTCGGGGCTGTATTCGCGGCCCCATGAGCCATATCCCTTTTCGACACGCAGAGACATCAACGCACGACTGCCTACAGGCCCTGCGCCCACGTCCGCACCCGCAGCGATGAGTGCTGCGTAAAGCGCTGGTTGATCCTCTTGCGCGCAGTGTAGCTCCCAGCCCAGATCACCGGTGAATGACACCCGTAGGGCCAAACAGCGCACGCCACCCAGCTCGATCCATTTAGACCGCATGAACGGGAAATCAGCCGTCGCCAGTGAGGTGTTGGTCAGACGTTGCAACATCTCGCGCGACTTTGGCCCCGCCACGTTGAACCCGCACATACTGTCCGTGCGGCTTTGGAACGTGGTCCCCGCAGGCAGCGGGACCTCTTTAAAGAACCGCTTGTGATAGCGCTCGGCCATCCCGGACCCGATAATCCAGAATTCGTCCTCCGCCAGACGCGTTACGGTAAAATCCCCTGCAATGCCGCCGCGCTTCCCGATCAGGGGTGTGAGACATGACCGCCCAACCTCACGCGGCATGTTGTTGGCAAACACCGCGTTGAGCCAATCCTCCGCCCCCGCACCTTTGCAGACGTATTTGGCAAAGTTCGAGATATCGATGATGCCCGCCTTATCACGGAGCATTTTGCATTCACGGCCAACAACATCCCACCATGGCTGGCGGGTGAAACCGTGGGTCTGGTCTTCTGCGCCGACCTCTTCCCCATAGTACAGAGGATGTTCCCAACCGTAATTGAGGCCGAATACCGCACCCATATTCCTTTGTGTCTCATAAATCGGGCGAACACGTGCAGGGCGGCCAACACTGCGCTCCTCGTTCGGGAAGTGGATTTTGAACCGGTTGGCGTATTGATCGCCCACCCGCGCCTTGGTGAAAGCCTTATCCGCCCAATCGCCAAACCGCGCCATGTCCCATGCGAACATGTCATAGCGGCTCTCTCCGGTGACGATCCAGTCGGCGGCCAACAGGCCCATACCGCCCGACTGCGAAAAGCCAGGAATAATGCCGTTACAGCAGAAATAATTGCTCAACTCCGGCACAGGGCCGAACAGAACATTGCTGTCCGGTGACCAGATCATCGGCCCGTTGATCACCCTCTTGATGCCTGCGGTGCCAACTGCTGGAACACGGTCGATGGCGCGCATCATATTGTCCTCGATACGTTCTAGATCATCGGCGAACAGCTCGTGCCCGAACCCTTGCGGAGTTCCGTCTTCAGCCCAGAACCGCAAGTCCTTCTCATACGCCCCTACGAGCAGGCCCTTGCCCTCTTGGCGTAGGTAGTACTCGCCATCGCGGTCGGCGACAGATGGCAAGCGGCGGTCCATGCCCTCTATCTCGGCAATGCTCTCGGTTACGAAATACTGATGCTCGGTCGGTTGCAGTGGAAGAGTGATCCCCGCCAGCGCCGCCACTTCACGTCCCCACAGGCCTGCGGCATTCACGACCCACTGGGTTGCGATATCGCCCTTCTCGGTGCGCACGATCCATGTGCCGTCAGGCTGCTGCTCGGTTCCTGTGACGGGACAAAAGCGAATGATCTCCGCCCCGTTCTGGCGCGCACCGGCGGCATAGGCATTGGTCACACCAGACGGATCTACATTGCCACCGTTCTCCTCAAACATGATGCAACGGATACCGTCATAGTTGACCAGCGGATGCAGTGCCTCGGCCTCTGCGCGGTCCACTTCTCGGAAGGGCAGACCATAGTATTTGGCTTTAGCCGCTTGCAGGCGCAGCTGATGTTCGCGTGCTTCTGTCTGGGCGAGGTACAACGAGCCGGGTTGAAACACGCCACAGCTTTGGCCCGTCTCCGCCTCCAGCGCGTTATAGAGGTCCATCGTGTAATTCTGGATGCGCGTGATGTTGTTATTGTCATGCAGCCCGTGAATATTCGCCGCCGCATGCCACGTCGAGCCGGAGGTCAGCTCGTCACGCTCCAGCAGGACAACGTCGGTCCATCCCAGCTTGGTCAGATGGTACAGGATCGAGCAGCCGATAACGCCGCCTCCGATGATGACAGCTTGGGCATGTGTACGCATGATTAAGTCCTGATATCAGCAAATATTGCTATACCGTGACCTGAGGGCCAATGCGTGGATTGCCCATCCGCGACATCAGCCGTCGCAGGCGGGACAAGGTCTGCTATTTTTTGGTCTCATCAAGGTTTGTGGATTTGTCCGCCGAATTGCGCAAAACGTCACAATCCGGCGCAAAAACGAGTGCCTCGGTCCTACGCTGAAGTGCTAATTTTGCAAATTTTTTGGCAGATTCCCGTAAACCCTTATCGG
>CBDTVN010000176.1:0-2677 GCA_965364195.1 uncultured Sulfitobacter sp.
AACGCGGCTTTGGCTCAGGCGACTTGTAACCCTGCAGTTCAGGTCTGTCGCTAACCTCTATTTGTAATTTGAGAGAACTTTTGAAATGCCCGATGGTCTAGCACTGTTCATCGGGGCTGCCATTATTGCGTTTTTTTCTTACGACCGATTTGATCGGGTGACCGATGAGGGCGCTCGTCAGCTTGAACGTGTGGTATCCCTGCTATCGCCTAACAAAATGCGTGCGAGGCGCGTCGTTTTGCGTGCCTATATTTTCTATGCACTCGCGTTGCTCATGATCTATTTGTTCATGTGTGCCTATGCGGAGCTTCTTCCGCTTGTCGGGGGGCCTTCCCTTGACGGCAACGCCATCGGGGCAAGTGGTATTCCCGTTGTTAACGTCGAGCCTTCGTCACAGGTAACGACTGGATTTAATTCATCTGACCCGTTGAGTGATCAGCGATTGTCTAGCGTTGCGCACCCTGCGTCACAAGCGACCCGCCTTGGCATCGATCCGGCCGTCTCTTTGACAGTCGCTCTGATCATCGTCGGGCTGGCGCCAAGCTTTCCCGCCCTGCAGCGGGTCGAGAACTGGATCCGCCTGACCGCACATCGGCTGGCAGGTATTCCCACTTGGATTATAGCTGCCAGCGAGGATCTCAGCCGGAATGCACTGGACATATTGCCACCCGGAAAAGACGTGATGCCCGCCGATCTGCTTTTGATCCCGCAGGGGGCTTGGGAGCGTATTCTACAGTATCAGATCGGGGCCAGAGGAAAGCTGACGGCGCCCGATGAATTTCGGCACGATCTTGAGATCATCTTTGCCAGCGCGTCCTGGATTCTGGATCGTAAGTTGAGGCTTGCTAATTCCGACGGGCGTCGGGATTTCGACGCGTTGGAAAATAGCCTCCGCCAGCGTATAGCATCGCTCGTTCAGAACCTTGACGAGAAGTCGGGTTTTCGCCCCGGCCAAACGACGCCGTCGTTAGCCGCGATTGACGCAGCGGGTATTGAAAACTCCAACGGTACGCTGACGGAGGGGGAGGGGCCTATTGAATTGCTGCGCGAGAGTTGGGAAAGGTTGGCGGATGACGCATCCAATCTTACAAGCGATCTCCATATTCTTCTCGCGCTCTATGTAGAGCACGAAATCATCACGACTGAAGAAGTGAAAGCGTCCGCCAAGGCCGAGCAAAAAGACATGGTCCGGCAAAGCGTGCTTGCCCGCAAGAAACTTCAGGACTTTCTGGGGTCTGTGCTGACAGATCGGTCTGTTTCCGGGCGGCTTCCCCTCCCGACAATGACCATTTGGCTTTGGACCATCGCGGTTGTGTTGGTTCTTGCGCTGCTGTGGAGCCTGGGTCCGGGCCAATTGGAAACGTCCTTGCAGTTTGGAAGCTCCGGCCAGGGGTACTCGCGCGCGACCACCTATGTGTTAGGCGCTTTCAATCAGTACTGTATTCCGATGCTCGTGGCGCTGATGATACGCGACGGTGCCCTGCAATCGGACCGGTGGAGCAATTTGTAAAACGCGGAGCAATAATGGGCCACAGAAGCGGCTGCGCATCGCAGTTGTAGCGGAGTAAAATTCCGCCAGTTTGTGTCCTTCGTTTAGTCGGAGGGCGGGAGATGTATTCTGTGGATATTTATAATCGTGTGCGCCGTGCCTGTTTGAAGGACGGTATGTCAGCTCGAGAAGCGGCGCGTTATTTCAATAAGGATCGTAAGACGATCGCGAAGATGCTGCGCCATGAGCTGCCGCCCGGATATCAGCGTTCAGAACCGCCGCGTCGCCCAACGCTTGATGATTATGTTGGTGTCATCGACGAGATACTGCGCTCCGACAAAGCCTTGATCAAAAAACAGCGTCACACGTCAAAGCGCATTTTTGAACGACTGCGTGATGAGCATGGGTATGAAGGCAGCCTCACGACGGTGACGTATTACGTGCGTGAGCAAAAGCGGCGCACCAAAGAGGTGTTTGTGCCGTTATCGCATCGGCCAGGCCACGCACAGGTCGATTTTGGCGAGACCCTCGGCGTAATCGGCGGGGTGGAGTGCAAAGTCCACTTCTTTGTGATGAGCTTGCCGCATTCTGATGCGGTGTTTGTGAAGGGTTATCCAGCGGAGACAACGGAAGCATTCTGTGATGGCCACGTCTCGGCCTTTGCCTTCTTTGGCGGCATTCCCCAATCCATTCTTTACGACAATACCAAGATCGCTGTGGCGCGTATTCTGGGGGACAGAACGCGCGTCCGGACCCGTCGGTTTACGGAATTGCAATCGCATTACTTGTTTGATGACAGGTTTGGCAGGCCTGCACGCGGGAATGACAAAGGCAACGTTGAGGGCATGGTCGGATACACCCGCCGCAACTTCATGGTGCCTGCACCGCGTTATGACAGCCTTGATGATTTTAACGCGCACCTGGAGCAGAAGTGTTTGGAACGCCAAAGTGATACATTGCGCGGCCACACCCAAACTATAGGCGCACGCCTGATATCGGATTTGGATGCTCTAATGGGATTGCCCGTCGCAGAATATGAAGCCTGCGATCACGTCAGCACGCGGGCCACGTCGATCTCGATGGTGCGCTATCGCAGCAATGATTACTCGGTGCCGGTGGCTTATGCCCACCATGATGTTCACGTGCGTGGGTTTGTGCATGAGGTCATCATTGGATGTGGCAACGAGA
>CBDTVN010000177.1:0-2535 GCA_965364195.1 uncultured Sulfitobacter sp.
GTCAGCTTGTCGATCTTCTCGGCCAAAGCCACAGCAACCGACACGGGCGCAGTCGGCACATCATCTGAAGGTCCAAGGGGGGCGTAATGCTCCTCGGACGCGGCTGCCACCTCCGCGCTCATGCCGGCGGCGAGGGCATAGTAGCGGCCCATCAGGCCTTGGAGTTCGGGGAATTCGTAGACCATTTCTGAGGATAGGTCGGCCTTTGCAATCCGCGCGGCTTTTTCGGCATCTTCGGGATCAGCGCCTACCATCGGGGCCAGTTCACGGGCCAGCACGGCCATACGCTCGATCAGTTCCGCCTGTGTGCCCAGTTTATTGTGGAACGTGACATTCTTGAGGTTCTCGACCCATGCGGCCATGCCTGCGTCAGACTTCGCGATGCGCAGATCATTGTCCCAGAAGAATTTGGCATCGGCCAGACGCGCGCTCAGAACCTTCTCGTTACCCGCGAGGATCATTGCACCGTGATCGGCGGTGGTACGGTTGGCGACCGTCACAAATTTCTCAATGCGTCCCGTCTTAGGGTTGCGCACGGAAAAGAACTTTTGATGCTCCTTCATGGAGGTCTGCAACACCTCCGGCGGCAGATCGAGGAAGGCATCACCAATGCGGCCCATCAGGACCACAGGCCATTCGACCAAACCCGCTACTTCGGCCAACAGACCGGTATCCTCAACCACTTCCATGCCGCTGGCAAAGGCCATGTTCGTCGCGTCATGCCAGATCGCATCGCGCCGCTCTGCACTGTCCAGCACAACAAAGGCGCGCTTGAGCTTGGCCGCGTAATCGTCAAATCCTGTGACCGTAAAGGCATCGGGTGCCAAGAAACGGTGACCCCGTGTCGTGTTGCCTGACACAATCCCGTCCACGTCAAGTGGTACCACCTCCGAGCCATCTTCACGGCTCAGGATACACAGGATGGAGTGCAGCGGGCGCACCCACTTGAGCGTACCAGTGCCCCAGCGCATGGACTTGGGCCATGGGAAAGTGCGGATCGTTTGCTCCAGCACCTCTGCGATAATATCCGCTGCTGGACGCCCCTCTTTCACAATCTTGGCAAACAGGATCGCACCTTTGGGGGTATCGCGTTCTTCCAAATCATCGCGGGTCAGACCGGCACCCCGCAAAAAGCCTTCAATCGCCTTCTCGGGCGCGTCGGCCTTGGGGCCCTTGCGTTCTTCCACCGTGCGCGGGCTGGCATCCAGCAATCCCTCGACCGTCAGGCACAAGCGGCGCGGCGTGGCGAAGGCGGCCGCCGAAGCATAGGTCAGCCCCGCCTCGACCATACCGTCGGTCATCAGCTTTTTGAGATCATCGCAGGCGCGCGCCTGCATGCGTGCGGGGATTTCTTCGGAGAACAGTTCAATCAGCAGATCAGCCACTGGAGTACCTCGTGTTTGCCGCGAGCGGCGTTATTCTGTGGGCGCGTTTGGAGCAAGGCGCGTGGGCAGCGGCGGACATTCTTCGCCAACAATCGTGCCGTCATAGGCTTTGTCGCCACAATCATTCAGCTCGTGCCAGACATAGCCGCGTCCGTCTTGGGTGACAGCGACAATCCGGTCTACGCCGAAATGCACGTTCTTCTGGCTCAGAAATGTCAGCGCGGTGCCGGCCTTCAGCTCTTCACCAATGGCTTGCGCGTCAAAACACTCAAACCAGTTCGGCGCATTGCGCGGCTCCACATCCTCGACCATCTGAAATGTCTCGGTCAACAACGCAAGGCTGTAGGGCGTGGTGAAACAAGCGCGGTAGCGGATCGGAGAGCTGTCCGCGTCAATCGCCTTAAACGCCTCCATCGGAATGACTTCACCCTCGGTGCTGGCCAGCGGGATCAGCATGATCCCCTCGGCGGGTGCATCTACTTCCTCGTAATAGCCGTAGACTTGGAGGTAGTAGAGTGCGGCCCCTGCAAGTAATGCCGATACCATTATGAAGACCCCTAAAATTTTTCCCATCATGCAGCGTCACCAGTCCAGCCGCCTGCGCGCGTTTGCACAAAGGCATCCGCGCACATCTTGGTGAGTGCGCGTACACGCCCGATATAGGCCTGACGCTCGGTCACCGAGATCACGCCGCGCGCATCAAGCAGGTTGAACATGTGGCTCGCCTTGATCGCCTGATCATAGGCAGGATGCGCCATCACGATGCGTTTGCCCGTTTTGGGATCCGTGTATTCCTGTTCGATGATCGCCTTGCACTCGGCCTCGGCCTCCTCGAAGTGGCGCAGCAACACATCCGTGTTGGCCACGTCAAAGTTCCAGCGCGCGTATTCTTCCTCGGTCTGCTTGAAAATATCACCATAGCTGAGCGGAATCGTCGCGTCTGGATCGTTGAACGGCATGTCCATGACGTGATCTACGCCAAGGATATACATTGCCAACCGCTCCAACCCGTAGGTCAGCTCGCCCGAGACAGGCTTGCAGTCATGCCCGCCGACCTGTTGGAAATAAGTGAACTGGCTGACTTCCATGCCGTCACACCAGACTTCCCAGCCCAGACCCCAAGCGCCCAAAGTCGGGCTTTCCCAGTCGT
>CBDTVN010000178.1:0-2461 GCA_965364195.1 uncultured Sulfitobacter sp.
TTTTAAAGCTGATAAAGCGGTCCAGCCCTGTCTCGGCGGCGGTGTAATCTGGCCCAAATTCCAACAGCCAAGCGCCAAAGAATTTGTCCAGCCGCAGCGACATCATCGCGCGCATACCAAACGGGGTGATGCCATGTGGCTGGCCCGCCTCCCACAGTGTGGCCCACAACTGACGCTGCGCCATGGCATCGCAATAAATCTCAAAGCCCAGATCGCCAGTATAGCTCACCCGCTGCACCAAACAGTTGGTCATGCCCACGGTCATGGGGCGTACATCAAGGAACTTCATCGCGCTAACATCGTCGAGTGTGCAGGCTTGGAGCAGTTCGCGCGCTTTTGGCCCTGCGATCTGGAATCCGGTGCGGCGGTCCGAGATATTCTCGACACTCACGCCTTCCATCATATTCTGCTCGAACCAGCGGCTGTGAAAGGCTTGCGCCCCATAGGATGCAGTGAGCTGGAACAGCTCGTCGTCCAAGCATGACATGGTGAAATCACCGATCAAGCGCCCTTTTGGCGAGAGCATCGGTGTGAGCGACAGTCGGCCAAGGGCAGGAACACGGCCCGCCATAATTTTATCCAACCATGCGCGCGCGTTTGGTCCCGAAATCAGGTATTTGCCAAAGTTCTGCACCTCGTTGATGCCGACCCCCTCGCGTACGGCGCGGACCTCACGGCCTGTGGCTTCAAACGCGTCGGAGCGGCGGAAGGAGGGTGTCTCGAATGTAGGCTCGTCGCCTTGCGCAAAGTAATTTGGCACTTCCAGCCCGAATTGCTGACCCCAGACTGCGCCCATATCGGTGAAAATATCATACATCGGTGTGGTCTGATGCGGGCGCGCCGCGGGCAGTTCCTCATTGGGGTATGCTACAGAAAAGCGTTTTTGATAGTTCTCGATCACCTTTGGCAACGTATATCCGGGTGAAATCCATTTGCCAAAGCGCGCCACGTCCATTGCGAAGACATCGCGCTCTGGCTCACCCTCGATCATCCATTGTGCGAGGGTGAGGCCCACGCCGCCGCCCTGAGAGAAGCCCGCCATAACACCACAAGCGGACCAATAGTTGCGCAGGCCCGGCACTGGACCCACAAGCGGGTTGCCATCAGGGGCAAAAGTGAAGGGGCCGTGGATCACATTCTTGACGCCCGCACGCTCTAGATCGGGGAAGCGACGATAGGCAAAGTTGATGCTCTCTTCGATCTTGTCGAAATCGTCGGCCAAAAGGTCCTGACCAAAGCTCCACGGGGTGCCGCCCACGGCCCAAGGGCGGCAGGTTTGCTCGTAAAATCCGATGCACAGCCCCATGCCTTCTTGGCGCAGATAGCTTTCGCCAGCAGGGTCCATTACGTGGGGATGTTCGCGCCCCTCGGCCATCATCTCCTTGATCATAGGTACTTCTTCGGTGACGAGGTACTGATGCTCCATCGGGTGCAGGGGCAGGTAGACACCCGCCATAGCACCCACTTCACGCGCCCAAAGGCCACCTGCGTTCACAAGATGCTCGGCGTGAATGGTGCCTTTGTCGGTGACCACATCCCATGTGCCGTCGGGGCGCTGGTTTGTCTCTTGCACCATCGTGTGCGTCTCGATTGTGGCGCCGCCCATTTTGGCAGCACGCGCATAGGCGTGGGTGGTGCCGGAGGGATCGAGATGCCCGTCGAGCGGATCGTAGAGCCCGCCAATAATGCCGTCGAGGTTGGTGACAGGGGCAATCTTGGCGATTTCCTCGGGCCCAACGATCTCTGTCTCAAGGCCCATAAAGCGGTGCTTGGCCCGCTCGGCCAGCAGCATATCAAAGCGGTCTTGGTTGTCGGCCAGCGTCACACCACCCACATGATGCAACCCGCAGGACATGCCCGTAATCTCTTCCAGCTCTTTATACAGCTTGATCGTATAGCCCTGAAGCGCAGCCATGTTTGTGTCGCCGTTGAGCGTGTGAAACCCGCCCGCTGCATGCCACGTGGAGCCTGAAGTCAGCTCGGAGCGTTCCAGCAGCATCACATCGGACCAACCGAGCTTTGTCAGGTGGTAGAGGACTGAGGCGCCGACAACGCCCCCACCGATAATGGCGACACGGGTGGTGGTTTTCATGTTCATCTTCTCCGAAAAGGTTAGCCTTAACCAATGCCATGGTGCCCGCGAGAGCAAGTGTTTTTGCGACAGTTTTTGTCGGGAACAGAACGCCAGCTTTGGGGTGGCTGCACCTTCGCACTGTGTTAGCTATTGGGGATGGAAAGAATTGCCGATCTATTCGATACGTTGCCAAAGACAATTCTGAGAAAAGCACAGCACTACACATGAAAGCTCTGGGTACGTGTTTTCAGTATGGGTTTTCTGGCCTTTGGGGCCATCGGTATGAGCCAACTGGTCGAATCAATCATCCCGAAAGCTTGGCGATGAGTGTAAACGGCACCTCTGCTGACCGTCTACTCAATATCATCGCAAGTGCCATGCTGTCGG
>CBDTVN010000179.1:0-2277 GCA_965364195.1 uncultured Sulfitobacter sp.
GTCCGCGTTCAACGCAAAGACCATCGCGTCTGCGATTTCTTCGGGCTTCAGCTTGTCAGGTTTGCTGCTGCTTTTGCGGTGGCTTCGCCGATTCCGTTGGAGGCGCCGGTACTGAAAAATGTCTTGGTCATAGCGTTGTCCTTTCTCGGTGTTCATCAGCAAACGCGCGACTGGCGGAAAAGGTCCATTGCAACTGATCGTGCAAGGCGAGGTCACATATCTAGATATTGGGGTCAAATTCTAGACTACCCAAAACCTATGGGTTCGCCTATACCTGTGGATAAGTGGGGCGGTGATCCCACAATAGAGGCGGATCAGAAATAAGGGGACACAGCCAATGCGCTGCCCATTTTGCGGAAATGTAGATACACAAGTTAAAGACAGCCGACCGGCGGAGGATCATGTATCCATCCGGCGCAGACGGTTTTGCCCTGCCTGCGGTGGGCGGTTTACCACATATGAACGCGTTCAGTTGCGTGATTTGGTGGTGATCAAGACATCGGGCAAGCGCGAGGAGTTTGACCGCGACAAGCTGGAACGCTCCATTCGCATCTCAATGCAAAAGCGCCCGATCGAGCCGGAGCGCATTGACCAGATGATCAGTGGCATTGTGCGGCGGTTGGAGAGCATGGGCGAGACGGATGTCGGCTCCAAGCAGATCGGCGAGATCGTGATGGAGGCCTTGGCGCGGATTGATACCGTGGCCTATGTGCGGTTTGCCAGTGTGTATAAGAACTTCCAAGCTGCGGATGACTTTGACAAGTTTGTCCAAGAGCTGCGCCCAGACACGCCACCCGAATCCGAGACTTGAGCGATACACGCTACATGGCCCTCGCGCTGTCCTTGGGGCGGCGCGGGTTAGGCAATACATGGCCCAACCCTGCGGTGGGCTGTGTAATTGTATCAGGCGGTATGATTGTAGGGCGCGGGTGGACTGCGCCCTCAGGTCGTCCGCATGCGGAGACGCAGGCCTTGGCCCAGGCGGGAGAGGCTGCACGCGGGGCTACAGCTTATGTGACGCTTGAACCTTGTGCGCATCACGGCCAGACGCCGCCTTGTGCGCAGGCGTTGATTGATGCGGGTGTGACGCGGGTTGTCGTCGCCGTTGGTGACAGCGACGGACGTGTGGCAGGGCGCGGATTTGCGATGCTGCGGGACGCTGGTGTGCACGTTGACACGGGTGTGCTGGAGGGCGAGGCGCGCAGTGATCACCTCGGGTTTTTAAGCCGTGTGGAGCAGGGGCGCCCGATGGTGACGCTCAAGCTTGCTTCCTCCTTTGACGGGCGCATTGCTACGGCAACGGGAGAGAGCCAGTGGATCACGCAAAGCCCTGCGCGGCGCGTGGTGCATGCGATGCGCGCCAGCCATGATGCAGTGATGGTCGGCGGCGGTACCGTGCGCGCCGATGATCCCACACTCAATGTGCGCGAAATGGGCGTGGTGCGGCAACCTGCGCGGGTTGTGGTGTCGCGGCGACTGGATATTCCGCTGACTGGAAAGCTGGCCCAGACGGCGGCGGAGGTGCCGTTGATCTTGTGTCATGGAGCCGACGCCCCCGATGCTCTGGTGGATGCGTGGCGTGGGATGGGCGCTGTGATGTTGCCTTGTGCGGTCCGCGGCGCACAGCTTGATATGCGTGATGTGTTGCAGCAGTTGGGTGCACATGGGCTGACGCGGGTCTTCTCGGAAGGTGGCTCTGCCATTGCAGCGAGTTTACTGTCGGCGGATCTCGTGGATCATTTGGTTGGTTTTACGGCGGGTGTTGTGATTGGGGCCGAAGGGCTTGCGGGGATCGGTCCGATGGGGCTGGCGCGCTTGGGTGCTGCACCGCGTTTTGATCTGGTCGAAACGCAGACCGTTGGGCCGGATGTGCTGCACCGTTGGGTGCGCAATCGCGGCTAGCTACTTGCGCCAGATGTGCGCGTAGCGGGAAAATACTCTTTGTAGTTTTGAAGTGATACGGTTTGTGCGGCTGGGCGCGGGCACATCATTTTCGCTCAGGCGCAGCACCGCGACTTCTACGGGGCAGGGCATACCTGTTTTTGGATCAAAATAGCGCGGATAGTCGATGAGAGTGGCGTGGGTCAGTGCTTCGATTGTCGGTGTGGCGCGGCGGCGTGGTGGGACGTCTGACTTATCCGTGGTGAGGCCCCATCCGGCATAGAACGGCGCGCCATAGGTGGTGACGGGGATGCCACGGATCAGCGCTTCGAACCCCATAAGCGAGGTCATGGTGTGGACCTCCTGCACCTGTGCCAGCAGGGCAGCTGGGTCTGT
>CBDTVN010000180.1:0-2146 GCA_965364195.1 uncultured Sulfitobacter sp.
GGTGCTGAACCCCGGCGACACGATGTCGGTGCCCCAAGGCGTGATGCACAGCGCACAGCCCTCTATGACAGGCGAGGCGTCGATGTTTCATGTCGTCACCACTGACGAGGGCGCTGGCCCGACTTGGAAAGGATAAGCTATGACCGTTTTGACAACCCATGTGGAATCACTACCGCGCAGCCAAGAAGTGGTTGATTTCATCTTTGCCCGCGAGAATGAGACGCCTTACGATCAGGTGGCGTTTGACGCGGCGATGACGCAGGCGGTGTCGCAGACTGTGGCCAAGCAGGTGGCGGCAGGCGTTGGTATTGTCTCTGACGGGGAGACGTCCAAGATCAGCTATGCCACCTATGTCAAAGACCGCTACACCGGATTTGGCGGTGACAGCCCGCGCAATGCACCTGCGGACCTCAAGCAATTCCCCGGCTACCTCAAACGGCTTGCGGAAGAAGGCGGCACGCCGAAATATGCGCGCCCCATGTGTGTGGGCGAGGTCACGTCCAAGGGGCAGGGCGAGTTGGAAAAGGACATCGCCAATCTAAAGGCAGGGATGGCGGAGCATGGGGCCAAGCGCGGCTTCATGAACGCGGCATCCCCCGGTGTGATCAGCCTGTTCCTGCAGAATGACTACTACAAAACGCGCGAGGCCTATCTGGCGGCTTTGGCCGATGCAATGAAGGCTGAGTATGAGACGATTGTGGCCTCCGGTCTGGACCTGCAACTGGATTGCCCTGATCTGGCTCTGTCGCGGCACATGCTGTTCAATGATCTGAGCGATGCGGAGTTTGTGAAGATCGCAAATATGCACGTCGAAGCGCTGAACCACGCGCTGAGTGATATTCCGCAGGAAAAGGTGCGCATCCACATCTGTTGGGGCAACTACGAGGGGCCGCATGTCTGTGATGTGCCGATGGCTACGATGTTTGACACTCTGATGTCGGCGAAGGCGCGTTATGTCTTGTTCGAGACGTCCAATCCGCGGCACGGCCATGAATGGACGGTGTTCCGCGACCGTAAAGCTGACATTCCAGATGATAAAGTGCTGGTGCCCGGTGTGGTTGATACGACGACCAACTTTGTCGAGCATCCCGAGCTGGTCGCACAGCGGATTGACCGTTTTACCCCGCTGGTGGGGCATGACCGAGTGATTGCAGGCAGCGATTGTGGCTTTGGCACATTTGCGGGGTTTGGCGCGGTTGATCCTGATATCGCTTTTGCCAAGCTCAAGGCCCTTGCGGACGGCGCAGCGCTGGCCTCGTGACACTGCTGCTTGTCCTTTTGCCCGGCATGATGTGCGATGCTCGCCTGTTCGGGCCGCAGATCGAGGTGCTGTCTGAGCAGGGTTCCGTGACGGTGGGCGATATCTCTGGTCATGATAGTATGGAAGCCTTGGCCGCGGGGGTGCTGGATACGGCACCTCAGCTGTTTGCGCTTGGAGGGCTGTCTATGGGCGGGATCGTCGCGATGGAGATCATCCGGCAAGCGCCTGAACGGGTGGCAAAACTGGCGCTGATGGACACCAACCCGATTGCGGAAGTGGACGCGGTGAAGGCGCTGCGCGCGCCGCAGATCACCAAAGCGCGGGCAGGGCAGTTGGAGCATGTCATGCGCAACGAGATGAAACCGCGCTATCTCACGGATGGACCGCAACGGGGCGCTATTCTTGATCTGTGTATGGACATGGCGCTCGACCTCGGGGCAGAAGCGTTTGTACATCAATCTGTCGCTCTGCGAGAGCGGCCCGACCAGCAAGAGACCTTGCGCGGGGTGACCGTGCCAACGCTGATCCTGTGCGGACGGGATGACGCGCTGTGCCCCGTTGCGCGGCATGAATTAATGCACAATCTGGTTTCGGGGTCGGTTTTGGAGATTATCGAGCACGCGGGGCATCTGCCAACGCTTGAGCAGGCACAACACACCACGGCGGCACTGGTTCGCTGGATGGAGGCATAATGAACGATACGGTTTTGGACGATGCGCTGTTGGCGCTGTTGCGGTCTGTGGACACGCCGACTGTGTGCAACGCAATTGAAGTCGCGCAGGGCAAACGCGGGTTCAACGATTTTACTCGCGGCACGATGCTGTGCTCGGACCCCGACGGAGGGGCCATTGTGGGCTATGCCGTCACGGCCAAGATCGCAGCAGT
>CBDTVN010000181.1:0-2144 GCA_965364195.1 uncultured Sulfitobacter sp.
GACACGGCATTATGTGTTGCAGGCGTTGGGCCTCATGTGGGCATTTGCTTTTGCTGTCGCAATCGGAAGCTATACGATACTTGCTGCAAGCATTATTGGGCATACCGTCTTGATAGCGGCCGCAGCGATTACGGTCGCAACTTATACCGCTGCTGCGACGAAGCCTAAGTTGTTCGCAAAGAGCTCGGGTCGTCGCGCTGATGGCGAGCACATATAGACACGTCAGGTTCACTATTTTTTGTGTTCCATTTCCCGTATTAGGTAGTTGTGAAGGAAACGAAAGAAAGCAGATGAAGAATTTGTTCGAAACTGCTTGGCGTGGATTAATGGACGAAAAAGTAAATCCGTTGAAACACCTGCCTCTAACGACTTCACATATGATTTTACAGTTGCTGGCTTGGATGTGGAGCGCGATCTTCGCTTTCGCTTTAGGAAGCTACTTTGCTTTCGGAATTTCTGCCTTGGGACATATGCTTTTTTTGGCAGGGATATTCGTAACAATTTCTGTTTTTAAAACGAATAGCCGCGAGAGGGCGCAACGTGACCTCGAGAAACGGTTAGGACATATTTGGAAGGACATCTCCCCTGTATAATGATATTTTGATGCGAGAGTTGAGGGCATTGTTCAGCGCCGCCCTTTAGATTTGGCCGTAGCCGTGCAACTGGACGCGTCGGTTATACAAAAGGTCGGCTTCAACTATACCCCGCGTTATCCTGAGAACGCTAATCCTTTGACCACTATCTAAGCAAGTATCGAAACCTTTCAGCGGATTCTTGCGAAAAAATGAGCACCATTTCGACACATGTGATCTGATCGTGATGCACCTGCGTAATCCCTGTATCCAGCAGCAAGCTGGTGACCCACACATGGAGAAATTTTTATGTTTCGTCGCACCTTTATCGCTCTAACGTCTGCCGCCGCAATCACGTCCGCTTCTTTCGCTTTTGCAGATGGCCATTCAAAGGATATCGTAGACACAGCAGTCGGTGCGGGTACTTTCACGACCTTGGTTGCAGCTGTGCAGGCCGCCGGACTTGTGGACACTCTCAAAGGCGATGGTCCATTTACCGTTTTCGCACCGACAGACGAAGCCTTTGCTGCATTGCCTGAGGGCACGGTTGAAACTCTTTTGAAACCAGAGAACAAGGACCAGCTGGTCGCGATCCTGACTTATCATGTTGTGTCTGGCAAAGTTATGAGTGGTGATCTGAGCAACGACATGATGGCCACGACAGTACAAGGCACCGATGTGAAAATCATGACCGAAGGTGGTGTTACCGTAAACGGGGCGAATGTGATCACCGCTGATATTGAAGCGTCAAACGGTGTCATCCACGTGATTGATACAGTCATACTTCCTAAGTAACTGACGCATGACGGATGGCATTCCAGCGCGCAAGAAGCCATCCGTCTTTTTTGCCATCAATTGCATTAACAAAGGACCACCTTTGCTATGAAGAAGGCATCACTTATTATTCTCGCATCAGTTATCGCTGCACCAGTCTACGCTGAAATCCAAGTCCAGTTTTTGGAAGGCGCTCCAAAGGATAGGTTCGTCATTACAAACAAAGGAGGGTGCGAGATTGACAGTGCGGAATTCAAAATAGACTTCTCTGGTTCGGACGCAGGTTTGATCTTTGATGTGACGGGTTCGGGCGCCGGAGTTGAAGTTTTTCAGCCCTTTGAAGTCACTAAAGGTGCCGCTTTTTTGGTAAGTGATCCAAAAATATCGGACGGGGATCAGGTGGCGACATTAAGTCTTACAAAGTTTGGCCAAGACCAGATTCTTGAATTCACGATAGACATCGATGATACCTCTGGTGCACAAGAGATCATTGTATCTGACGCAGAAATACGCGGAGCAATGGTGTCACTGTCAGTCGGAGAAAAGCAGTTCTCAAGTGTTATGAAAATGGATGCTAAAGTGCTTGTGGGCACGGATACATGCCTGTCGTGAATTTTGACAACGTGAGGGCGTTAGCCTTTGGGTGTTCTTGGTGGTAAAGCCACTCTCGAAACCTCCGACAAGAACCGTATTTTACGATGGTTCTTGCCCGTTGTGCTTGACGGAAATCGGGTACTACAAAAAAATATTGACACGCATCAATCCCTAAAATTCTTAGATGTCAGCGTAAATGATTGT
>CBDTVN010000182.1:0-2000 GCA_965364195.1 uncultured Sulfitobacter sp.
AGATCCACTTTTTTGTAATGAGCCTGCCGCATTCTGATGCGGTGTTTGTGAAGGGATATCCAGCAGAGACCACAGAGGCGTTTTGTGATGGCCATGTCTCTGCCTTTGCTTTCTTTGGCGGCATTCCCCAATCCATTCTGTACGATAATACCAAGATCGCCGTGGCCCGCATTCTGGGGGACAAAACCCGCGTTCGAACCCGCCGGTTTACAGAGCTACAATCACACTATTTGTTTGATGATAAGTTTGGGAGGCCCGCGCGGGGCAATGACAAAGGCAATGTTGAGGGCATGGTCGGATACACGCGACGCAACTTCATGGTTCCCGCGCCTCGTTATGACAGCTTTGATGATTTGAATGCCCACCTGGAGGCGAAGTGTCTGGCCCGCCAAGGCGAGACCCTGCGCGGACATGACAGAACCATCGGCGAGCGTTTGATATCGGATCTGGGTGCGCTGATGGGATTGCCCGTTGCGGAATATGAAGCCTGCGATCACGTCAGTACACGGGCCACGTCGATCTCAATGGTACGCTATCGCAGCAATGATTACTCGGTGCCGGTGGCCTATGCCCATCATGACGTCCATGTGCGCGGTTTTGTGCATGAGGTTGTTATCGGTTGTGGCAACGAGGTGATTGCGCGGCATCAGCGGTCCTACGCAAAAGCGGATATGATCTTTGATCCGTTGCACTTTCTGCCACTCCTAGAACAGAAAGTGGGTGCCTTGGATCAGGCCGCGCCTTTGCAGGGTTGGAATTTGCCAGATGTATTTGCCACGCTGCACCGGCTGCTTGAAGCCAGAATGGGTAAGCCGGGCAAGCGAGAATACGTTCAGGTCCTGCGCCTTTTGGAGACCTTCGAAATGGATGTTGTGCAAGGCGCAATCCAGCAGGCAATTGATATGGGTGCAATTGGCTATGACGCCGTAAAACACCTTGTGCTGTGCCGTGTCGAGAAGCGCCCTCCACGCTTGGATTTAGACTTCTACCCGTATTTGCCAAAGGCCAACGTGGGGATGACCCGTCCATCCAGCTACATGAGCTTGATGGGAGGGACACTGGCATGACCGAAGCACCGCAAATCCTATTGCAGCACCACCTCAAAAAGCTGCGCTTGCCAACGTTCCAAGGAGAATACGCCAAACAGGCACAGCTCTGCGCCGCTGAGAACAAAGATCATATCCAATATCTGGCGCGGCTGTGCGAGATGGAAATGATTGATCGTGAGCGCCGTATGGTTGAGCGGCGCATTAAGGCGGCCAAGTTCCCCAGCACCAAAAGCCTGGACAGCTTCGACTTCAAGATCATGCCCGGTCTGAACAAGCCACTGACCATGGAGCTGGCCCGCTGTGATTACGTTGATCGCCACCAAAATATCATCGCACTGGGACCGTCAGGCACGGGCAAAACCCACATCGCGCTCGGACTTGGGCTGGCGGCCTGTCAAAGAGGCTTGAAGGTGCGCTTCACAACAGCTGCGGCCTTGGTCCATGATCTGATTGAGGCGCAAGACGAGCGCAGGTTACAACGGCTGCAAAAGCAGCTGACCAGCCAGAACCTGTTGATCATCGACGAGCTCGGCTTCGTGCCGCTCAGCAAGTCCGGCGCGGAACTGCTCTTTGAGGTGATATCCCAATGCTATGAACGGGGCTCCATCATCATAACCTCAAATCTGCCCTTTGATGAATGGACAGAGGTCTTTGGCTCGGAGCGATTGACAGGGGCATTGCTGGACCGACTGACACATCACGTCCACATCCTTGAGATGAACGGCGAAAGTTACAGACTCAAACACAGCCGCAAGAACCGCCAATAAATAGCCTACAATCACAGCCAGCATGCGCTTTGGCACGCTTCAGCTTTGTGACGAGCACGCGCGCCAAAACGCCATATAAACATCACCCAAAGTGGACCCTTTTTAACCCGCGACATGGGCCCCTTTTTGCTCTGCGATTGACAGCTCAGCGGATAAAGTGACTATCAAGGGTCACGTATCCGTC
>CBDTVN010000183.1:0-1983 GCA_965364195.1 uncultured Sulfitobacter sp.
TTACAAAGGCTGGGGCTTTGGTCTGATGGCCGAAGTGCTGGCCGCAGCCCTCACAGGCTCGGTGCTTTCGCGCGACGTTAAACCGCTCAAAGCACCCGAAGGTGCGCCGCATGATCTGGGTCAATACTACCTCATCATCGACCCCAGCGTGAGCAGCGACTTTGGCGACAAGATCGCAGCGCTGGCAGAGCACATTGCCCAAGACGAAGGCGCACGTATGCCTGGTCAAAACAAAGTGGCGATGGACCCTGTCGAGGTGGGCGACGAGACGTGGAAGATGATCGAAGCGCTCGCCGCAGGCTAGGCCTGCTGCGTCAACCAAACCCCGATTGCCATCGTTCCGATCCCTGCCGCACGGGTCAAGCTTACCGGCGAGACCTGCGCACCAAACAGGCCGAAATGATCAATCAGCGCCGCTGAAATCAACTGCCCCAGCAGAACAAAGAACACTGCATTCCCGATCCCGAAATGCGGGGCGATAAACGTGATGCTGAGCACATAAAACGCAATTAAAACGCCCGCCAGAAACAGATGCTTCGGCGTGCCGCCCAACTTGGTAAACCCCTGCGGCGCCACAATCAGCGCCACCACCAGCGATGTCACAAAGGCCACGACAAACAGCACCGTAGCTGCCGCCGCAGGCGATCCGATCCGCCCGCCAAGCTGCGCATTCAACGCGGCCAGTATCGGTATCCCGATCCCCGCCAACACCATGATTATTGCGTATTGTGTCATCGTCCCTCTCATGTACAAATCCGTTTCATGTCTACACCGTCCCACGGCAGCCCCACATCATAGGCAGGGCTTTGCAGCAAAGGGGCGACAGGCATCACCTGAGACACCAACTCATGCAGCCGCTTGGTCCGCGCGCCTTGCGGCTGAAGCGCGCGACAGCACACCATCTCTTCCACAATCGACCCCTGCTGCTCATACCCGAAATCCAGGAACTTGCGGTTCTCCAGCTCGAACAAATACGGGTCCCCACCGGGCGAATGCTCTAACGCGGCCTTGAGCGGTGAATATTCGGTCAACTTGCGGTTCTGCCACTGCCAGATATGGGTCAACTCATGGCTCAGCAGCATCGCGGCCACCAGCCCGATGCGGTCGGGATAATCGGGCAGGTAGTCGTCAAGAAACCAGTCCTTATCAAACAGGACAGTGTTATAAATCGCCACTGCCGCAGGCTTGGTGGTCACGATCTTTTCCTCTGGCGGATGGGGCGGAAAGATCAACTCGCGGCACGTCGTGCGCGGCCGCGGCTTGCGCTTGAACGTCACCGCCCGCGTAGGCGCGCCATCATGTAATCGCACGCGGTCCAGATCAAGCGTGGGCCCGTGAATATCAACCGCAAACGCCCGCTCTGCGTCGGTCAGCGGACGGCCACAGGCGGAGACAAACAACAAGATCAGGAGGGCATAACGCATGGCCGCATTAAGGCGGTGAGGTCGCCCCTGTACAAGCTCAAAATAGACACTGTGCCGATCTGTGTGAGGAATTATTGGAACGCCGCCACCTAAATTGATCCATATCAGATTGAGCGCTGCACCGCTGTGATATCCTTGATCAAATTCAAATGGAGAGCCCTATGAAACTGGTATTTGCAGCCCTCACAACGCTTATTCTGTCGCCAGCGGCGGGCATGGCGCAGGACGTGGAAAATGGCACGAACCTCTATGATCGGCACTGCGCGGTGTGCCACGGCGCAGATGCGAAAGGCAAAGGACCACTCGCCCCCGCGCTCATCCTGCAACCGCCCTCCTTGACCGAGCTGACCCAGCGCAACGACGGCTTTCCCACCATGCGCGTGGTGATGCGGATCGACGGCAGTGATCCGCTGGTCAGCCACGGCTCCCCCATGCCCGTCTATGGTCCGTTCTTTGATGAAAAAGACGCGGTGCTCAAAACCGATTCCGGTCAGCCCATCATGACCAGCCAGCCGATTGCCGATCTGGTGGCGTATTTGAGGCATATTCAGGAGTAGGG
>CBDTVN010000184.1:0-1890 GCA_965364195.1 uncultured Sulfitobacter sp.
GCACTGGCAGATAGGGCAGCTTTGCCAAAAAATTGCTATCCTGCAACGTTGAGGATCACTCCCCGGCGCTAGCGCGATCCTCAGCAGTGTTAATGACAAGTTAGAGGCGGCCCATTCCAATAAATAACTGCCGATCTTGGTCCTTTATCGCGCGACGGCCATGCATGATGCGCGTGTTATCGATCACCGCGACATCACCGTCCTGCCAATTGATCTCGACTGTGCAGGTCTCGGCAACATCTCTAAGCTCTTCGATTTCCTCAGACGTCACAACGGTACCGTCATCTAATGTATAAACCGGAGGCTCGTAGTTATGCGACGGCCCCAGAATTGCGTTCGCAAAAGCCTGCCCGTTTGACAAAGACGATGAGCGCACGGGCGAAACTTTGATACGATACTCAAGGGAACCATCACCGTTCAGCGTGAAGTCCTGATCTGGAATAGACGCCTTAAATTGTAGAATGTGCTCCTGTGTAACCTCTTCGGGTTCATTTATGGCCGGGTGCTCGTTTGCGAGGTAACGTTTCCACAGGGCCTCGGGCAGTGTTCTTGTGACCAACATGCGCTGGGACCAACGCGTCTTTTGTGCATCTGAAAAGGCCTCAAAAACACGGCGGCCATCACAAATTGTGGTTTGAGATCCTTCAAAGGCCGCTTTGGTGCTGTAGAATGCAACGACGTCGGGGCAAACAGGTGTATTTCCGTTCTCGATATGAAGGCCGATTGGCCCAAGTCCAGCATCCACTTTTTGAGTGCTTTTGTTCGTATTCTCACGTGCAGGATCAAAGGTGATGGTCTTGCAAAGCTGTGATGTGATGGCGCTGAACGATGTCATATCCATATCAAAGCCACGCAGCAGGGCCCAACCGTCGGATTTCAGGTGCTCTTTGATGTTGGAAAGTACGGCTGGGGTAACAGAAGTATCGCCAACTTCCGAAGCGCGGATAACATTATAGCTCATATCAAGTGTCCTGTAGATTTTGATGTTTTGAATTAAGATTGATTTGAAGGTCGAAGCGCTGCCAAAGTTTTTGGATCGCGCGCCTGTGCGCCCACCGATTTGTCGACCAGCGATGGAAACAGGCGCTGCACTTTGACGAAAAATCGCTCTTTGCCTCTGGGGAAGCTCTCGCGTTTGCCTTTGAGGATCGCATCCCAAGCTTGCGCAGCGACGACTTCGGCAGAGTCGAGCGTCATATCCATAGGCTCAACCAATGCGCCAAATGCGCTTTCCGCTGCTGTGCGTGTTGCGCGCGGTGCTATGTAAGTCACGCCGATGCCAGCGCCTGACAACTCACGGCGCATGGCATCCGAGAACCCCCGAAGGCCAAATTTCGTCGCAGAGTATCCCGCGAAAAATGGGTAGGCGATATCACCGAAAACAGACCCGATGTTCACAAGACGTCCCTTTGATGCGCGTAGTGCAGGCAACAAATCACGGGTCAATGCCATCGGAGCGACGAGGTTGGTGGTTGTCATCCCTTCTAAATCGGAGTCTGCCATGTCTGCCAGATGTCCAACGCTCAGAATACCAGCATTGTTGATCAAAATATCAAGCGATCCGCCAACGGCATCAGCGATCAGCGCCCGCCCTTCTGCGCTCGTCACATCCGCGACAATGCAACGGGGGTTTTGAGTGTCGCACTTGGAACGCGTTTCTTCCAACGTCGCGGAGGTGCGGCCAACAAGGATCAAGTCAAAGCCATTTTGCGCAGCCTCAATAGCCAATGCTCTGCCAATGCCTGTTCCCGCTCCGGTGATAAGAACTTTTTTGATGGTACTCATGATGCGATGCTTTCTGGTGTGGCGTTCAATGATTGCGCCAAGCCTGTGTTGATCAAGGATGCCGCCACAGAACGGTTGGGTGTTCCAGCAGGGAACAACAGACCG
>CBDTVN010000185.1:0-1815 GCA_965364195.1 uncultured Sulfitobacter sp.
GGCGGATTAAACGCCACGCTTAAGCAGCAGATGGCAGATGTAGGAGCACCCGATGCGCTGCGCGGGGGGCTTGAGGGGCTCAAGGTGCGGCTTAAATTATAAGCTGCACTGCCGCGCGCTGGCCGCAGCTTGCGCCGAAACCCTTTGCCCAATGGGGCGAAAATGCATACTTGCGCTCGAAAAAGTATCTCGCCTGCGCCGAGGAGTGGACCGATGCTTGCAGCTCGCGTATGGCTGCTCGTATGACACAACCCCCATCTATACTCACGCGTATTCGCAATCGGTTATCGCAGGCTGCGCGCCGCCGCCGTTTTGCAGCGGCCTTGGAGCATGTGCATGGCGTGGGGTTCGAGGTGCCAAAGGGTGAGGTGTTGGCCATCGTGCTGGTGCGCGACGGCGCGTATTATCTGGACGCATTTTTCGACTACTACCGCGGAATGGGCATTCGGTATTTTGCGTTTATCGACAACGGATCGACCGATGAGACGATCGCGCGGATTAAGCAACAAGAGGGTTGTGTTATTGACCGTGCGTTGCTGCCTCTGGCGCAGTACGAGGATTTGATTCGCGGTTATCCTGCGCAGAAATACGGAACAGACCGTTGGTGCCTTTATGTTGATATGGACGAGCAGTTTGATTTTGAGGGGCGTGCGACGCAAGGTTTGCCTGCGCTGATCCACTACCTTGAGCAGCGGGGCGATACGGCGCTTATGGCGCAAATGTTGGAGATGTTTCCGCGAGCACCCTTGGCTGCGGTGAAGGACTTGACCTTTGCCCAAGCGCTCACCGCATTTGTGCAATATGATATCAGCGCAGTGGATAGTTTCGACTACTATTCTGACGGGATAGAGTTCAGTGCCCTGCTGAGGGATAACGTAGTTGGCACAGATGCGCTGAAATTCAAATTCGGTGGCGTGCGGGGCAAGGTTTTCGGCGAGGTGTGTTGCCTGACGAAGCATCCGCTGATCTTTAACGGCGAGGGCGTAATCCCTGCACCGCATCCGCATCTATCGCAGAATGTGAAGGTCTCTGATTTCAGCGCGGTTATTCGCCATTATAAATTTGCGGGCAATATCGCTGCGCGGGACGCTGCGAGTGGAGATTTGGCCCATGGAGAGGATCTCGCGCGGCTTGAGGTGTTGGAGGCTCAGAAAAATTTGACGCTGCACTCTGAAGATGCGCAGGTTTGGGCGGGAATTACGCCGCTTTACGAGGATGGGTTCTTGGTGGGCTCTGAGGGCTATACGGCATTCTTGGCGGAGCCGGAGGCATGAGCATAGCGGCTGTTGTCATCGGCCGTAACGAGGGGGCGCGTATGATCGCTTGCCTGGATGCGCTCACGGGCGTGTCCCCCGTGATTTATGTCGATAGCGGTTCAACCGATGGATCAGTGGCAGCAGCGCGCGTGCGCGGTGCGCAGGTGGTTGAGTTGGATATGACCCAGCCTTTCACGGCGGCACGTGCGCGCAATGCAGGACTGGCTGCATTGCCGGACGGGTTAGAGTTAGTTCAGTTTCTCGATGGGGATTGCGTCTTGGAAGGCGGTTGGGTGGCGCAAGCAGAGGCGTTCCTGACCGCTGAACCGGAGGTTGCAGTTGTCTGTGGGCGGCGGAGGGAGATGTATCCAGAGGCCAGTATTTATAACCATCTGATTGATGATGAATGGAACACCCCCGTGGGGGAGGCCCGTGCCTGTGGCGGTGATGCGCTAATGCGGATGGATGCGCTGCGCGCTGTTGGCGGCTACAACGCAGACTTGATCGCGGGGGAGGAGCCCGACCTGTGTGTGCGCTTGAGGCAAGCCGGCTGGCGCAT
>CBDTVN010000186.1:0-1646 GCA_965364195.1 uncultured Sulfitobacter sp.
GGAGCACTTAAAAGCAACGTGCTGCCCAAGACCAAGATCGACAAAGGGGGGCAGAATGCGATTGTTGCGGGCCTTGGGTATGTCGGTATATTTCTTGCTGGTTTGGCTGCGATCACGGGGGCTGGGCTTGATCTGAGTAACCTTGCGATTGTAGCGGGTGCGTTGTCGGTCGGTATCGGTTTTGGTCTGCAAACCATCGTGTCCAACTTTGTATCGGGGATTATCTTGCTCATTGAACGGCCCATTTCCGAGGGCGACTGGATTGAAGTGAGCGGCGGACAGATGGGCTATGTACGTGACATCTCCGTGCGCTCCACGCGGATCGAGACGTTTGACCGCACCGATGTTATTGTGCCGAACGCAGATTTGGTCAGCGGCACTGTCATAAACTATACCCGCGGCAACACGCTGGGCCGTGTGATTATTCCGGTTGGGGTGGCCTACGGGACAGACACAATGCGCGTTGATGCGATCCTGCGCGAGATCGCAAACGAGCAACCTATGGCGCTCGCTAATCCTGAACCGAACGTGTTGTTCATGGGGTTCGGCGCCTCGTCGATGGACTTTGAAATTCGCATGTTTTTGCGCGACGTAAACTGGATGATGGCCGTGAAAAGTGATGTAAACCACGCCATCGCCAAACGGTTTGCTGAAGAGGGGATCGAGATACCCTTTGCCCAGCAGGATATTTGGCTACGCAATCCTGAAGCTTTGCAAAACCCGCCACCCGTCAAAATACCGCTCCGTGAGACGCCTGCGACCGAGCAGATATCGCATGGCGCCGCGTCAAAAGGAGATGGGGACCGATGACCCAAAACTTGTATCAAGAGGACCCGTACCAGCGTGAAGCTCAGTCTCGGGTGATCGCCCATACCGAAGAAGGTGGTGTCGTCTTGGACGCAAGCTTGTTCTATCCAACCGGCGGCGGCCAGCCCGGCGACAGTGGTACCCTTGAATGGGACGGTAAACGCATGTCGATTGCAACTGCCGTGAAAGGGGAAGAGGGCGCGATTATCCTTGTCCCGTCCGAGCCAGTGGCCCTGCCGCCCGTGGGCTGCCATGTCGTGCAACAGCTTGATTGGGACCGCAGACATAAACATATGCGCATCCATACTGCCCTACATCTTCTGTCTGTGGCGGTACCGTTTGGCGTGACTGGCGGGGCTATCTCTGCCACCCACGGTAGGCTGGATTTCAATATGCCCGATGCACCCGAGGATCGGGAGGCTCTTGAGGATGCTCTTAACGCTTTTGTCGAGCAGGACGCCCGTGTGAGCGATGGTTGGATCACTGAGGCCGAACTGGATGCAGCCCCCGAGCTGGTCAAGACAATGGCGGTCAAGCCGCCGCGCGGTGTGGGCGACATTCGTCTGGTGCGGATCGGGGAAGATGACGACTGGATTGATCTGCAACCTTGCGGCGGAACCCATGTGGCGCGCACAGGCGAGATCGGCGCGCTGCGCCTTGGAAAGATCGAGAAAAAGGGCAAGTTGAACCGCAGGATATATCTTCACCTCGACAGTTAGTGAATTGGAGCGTTTGAGACGCATTTCGCTCTTGCACTTACGCACATTCCCTTGCTAAAGACGCGCAACGGATCGGTGGCCGAGTGGTCGAAGGCGCACGCCTGGAAAGTGTGTAGGCGG
>CBDTVN010000187.1:0-1625 GCA_965364195.1 uncultured Sulfitobacter sp.
AACTGACGTTCGAGGCCTACATAAATAAAAAGCTGGTCGCGGCACATCCAATGGCGCACCTTAAGACTGGTGTTGAGAATCTCGCTCAACTGACGGGGCTCGTCTCCGAAACGCGAGTCTGAGCTTTGCTTGACGGAGATATAATGACGGAAATCATGATCCCTGCGTGGATCGACGGCACACTTCAGCCCGTCGAAAAGCTGGACGCGCATCTGCGCGGTCTGCGGCACAAGGCCGTGTCGGTTTTTGCGATGGCCGGGGATGCGATGCTGATCCAGCGCCGCGCGTTGGGAAAATACCACACGCCTGGTTTGTGGGCCAACACATGTTGCACCCATCCCGACTGGGATGAGGCTGATGCCGCTTGCGTCACACGCCGCCTTGATCAGGAGTTAGGGATCAAGGACGTGCATGCACAGCATCGCGGACAGGTCGAATACCGCGCAGATGTGGGCGGCGGTCTGATCGAGCATGAACTGGTCGAAGTGTTTGTCGTCGATGCCACGCGTGATTTGCCCCTCACGCTGAATCCCGACGAAGTGATGGACACCCGCTGGATCACGCTGGACGATCTGCACGCCGAGATTGCCCGCACGCCTGACATTTTCACGCCATGGCTTCGGATCTATATGGAGCAGCACAGCGCGCTTATCTTTGGCGCCAACGCCTGAACCTCTTATGGCTCACACATCAAAAGGCCCCCGCAGCAATAAATTACTGCGGGGGCTTTTTGGCGTCTTGGCTTAGATGTCCATGACTTTGACCCGCTGGACCTGTGCAGCCTGCAACCCATTGCCGCAATATCGCCCGCTGTCATGCCCGCATCTGCATACATCGCATCAGGGGCCGCCTGATCAATAAATCGGTCAGGAAACGTGACCGTGCGCACAGAATGGGAGCCATCCAACCAGCCATCATTCAGGACCATCACGCCAAATCCGCCCTGTGCGCCCTACTCTACTGTGATCAAGACGCGGTGCTTCCGGGCGAGTTGGTTGATCAACGTTTCGTCTAATGGTTTTGCAAACCGCTCATCGGCTACGGTAACGGTCAGCCCCTGCGCCTCGATCAGATCGGCGGCGCGCTGGCTCTCGCCCAAGTGAGCTCCAAATGACAAGATCCCCACATCGAACCCTTGACGCACTACGATACCTTTGCCGATCTCCAGCGGCACGCCACGCTCGGGCAAGGCCACGCCTTCACCTTCGCCGCGCGCTGATAGCGGAATGCGATTGGGCCGTCATCACTACCATGTTCGGCAGTGCAGCCATAAACCCAACATCGAACGCGCCAGAATGGGTGGCACCATCGGTACCCACCAGCCCCGCACGGTCAATCGCACAGCGCACAGGTGGATTTTGCAACGCCGCATCATGCACGATCTGATCACACCCACACTGAAGAAAATTGTAATGAATCGCAACGAATGGCTTGAGCCCGCCCACTGCTCCAGCGGCGGCAAAAGTCACGCCATCTTACTCTACAATTCCGACGTCAAACATCCGCTTGGGCTGCGCTTCCTCAAAAATATCGAGGCCCGCAAGGCCCGCATTGTCCTGTGTGGATGGCCCCTACTTAGCAAGACATTTCTGATGTGATTTATGTTTGTCAGATGCGGTCTTGTG